>DAINQZ010000001.1:0-37298 GCA_036742235.1 Candidatus Nanopelagicaceae bacterium
GGGTTTGTCACAATGTCAGCTGAGACGATTGGATCTTCGGTGTACTCGAGGTAGCCCTTGAGTGGACCTTCAGCAGCAACCTTCATCGCAGCGTTGATCTCTGCAGCAGAGACTTCCTTTGCGAGTTCGACGGTGAGGTCAGTAGCAGAACCTGTTGGGACTGGAACGCGCATTGCGTAACCATCGAGCTTGCCCTTAAGTGATGGCAAGACCAAGCTGATCGCCTTTGCAGCACCAGTTGATGTTGGAATCATTGAGAGCGCACCAGCACGGGCACGGCGTAGATCCTTATGTGGCTGATCCTGGAGTGATTGATCGTTTGTGTAAGCGTGGATTGTTGTCATCAAGCCCTTGACGATGCCGAAGCTATCTTCCAAGACCTTAGCCATTGGAGCGAGACAGTTCGTTGTGCATGATGCATTTGAGATGATGGCGTGAGCAGCAGCGTCGTACTTACCCTCGTTAACGCCCATAACGATGGTGATATCTTCATCAGTTGCTGGAGCAGAGATGATGACCTTCTTCGCACCTGCTGCGATGTGCTTCTTCGCATCGGCAGCCTTGGTGAAGAAACCTGTTGATTCGATAACGATATCTGCCTTCACTTCGCCCCAAGGAAGAGCGCCTGGATCGCGCTCTGCAAAGACGCGGATCTTCTTACCGTTGACGGTGATTGACTCATCGTCGTATGAGACTGGCAGACCCAAAGGTCCAAGGATTGAGTCGTACTTCAAAAGGTGTGCCAAAGTGGCGTTATCTGTGAGGTCGTTGATGCCAACGATCTCAAATTGCGCATTTGATGTGAGCGCTGCACGGAAGAAGTTACGTCCGATACGGCCAAAGCCATTAATTCCAACACGAACCACAATAAACCTGCCTTCTAAAGGAGATGAGTACCTATCCGAGGGTATGAATCAGATAGAGGGCCGATCAGGATCGAGATAACGGCCGCAATCCACAACGTTGTGATGGGCCAAGCCTATCAGTGGCGGTTAGTCGTTCTCTAACATCTCAGGGCTGAGGCCAGCCTCGGTATCTGGAATTCCAAGGTCGTGCGCCCGCTTATCCGCCATCGCCAGCAGGCGGCGAATTCGACCAGCGATCGCATCCTTTGTCATCGGTGGGCTAGCGAGTGAGCCGAGCTCCTCGAGGCTTGCCTGGCCATGTGTGATTCGAAGTTCGCCCGCCTCTTTGAGGTGGTCTGGAATCTCATCCCCCAGAATCTCCATCGCGCGTGCAACGCGGGCCGATGCCGCTACCGCCGCGCGAGCAGAACGTCGGAGGTTGGCATCATCGAAATTGGCAAGGCGATTCGCTGTGGCTCGAACTTCGCGGCGCATGCGACGCTCTTCCCACGCAAGAACTGATTCATGTGCGCCGAGTCGAGTCAGGAGGGCTCCGATTGCATCGCCATCGCGAATAACAACACGATCCACATTTCGCACTTCACGTGCCTTTGCCGTAATTCCTAACCGGCGAGCCGAACCTACAAGTGCAAGAGCTGCTTCAGGACCTGGGCAAGTGATCTCGAGCGCCGATGAACGACCCGGTTCGGTCAGTGAACCATGGGCTAAGAATGCACCGCGCCAGGCGGCTTCTGCATCACATATTCCCGCTGAGACAACTTGTGGAGGCAAACCGCGAATTGGGCGGTTATGGGAATCAATCAAGCCAGTCTGTCTAGCAAGGGCATCGCCATCTGAAATTACTCTCACCAAGTAACGAGAGCCTTTTCGTAGACCACCAGCAGAAAGAACGGCCAACTCTGAATCATGTCCAAAGATCTCAGAGATATCTTTACGTAAGCGGCGAGCACTCTGCGCAGTATCGAGTTCTACCTCAATAACAATATGACCAGCAGCGATATGAAGTCCGCCAGCAAAGCGCAGAAGCGCGGAGACCTCGGCTTTACGGCAGCAAGGCTTAGTGACTGAGAGACGACTCAGTTCATCTTTTACGCTCGCTGTCATTGCCATGTGAGTATCTAAGCAGGGTTCAATTGAAAATGTGGCTGAAAACTGGAGCCAATTTTTGGGGATCGTGATGGAAACTTCCTGGACTCTTTGCGAGATCGGCGAGAATCAACTCTCCCCCGCAACCCTCAACCATCTCTTTAAGGCCAGCAGAACCTGCAATGGAGGTTCGATCGGCAATTGCAAAATCGTAATGAAGATCAGGTAGATGTTTGGTGATCAAGGCGAGGTGTTCTTGGGCCGAATAGCCCGCAAATTCATCTTCACTCTCGGGTTCAGGCAAATTGAAGATCACAATCTTCTTAGCCGCTGAATTCGCAATCGCCCGTGCCTGATCTGCGAGCAAGAAGTGTGGCATGACACTTGAGAACCATGATCCAGGCCCAAAGGTGATCCACTCTGCAGCACCAATCGCGGCCAGAGCTTCTGGTGTAGCTCGTGGCGATTCGGGAATTAATCGCAGTGAATCTAAGCGGCCCGAAGCTGTTGCTACTTCAACCTGCCCCGTCACTATTTTGCGCCCCGAGGCTGTTACGAAGGTCCCTTCGATATCGAGGGCATCAAGTGCCATCGGGAGGACTCGTCCCTTAATGCGCAGCAACTCTCCTACTCGGGCTATTCCCGCAACTGGATCGCCATCACGATCCCAAAGTGCTTGCAAGAGCAAGTTGCCGAGGGCATGGCCATTCAACGGGCCATCACTGGTAAATCGATACTGCAGAATATCGGCCCACCCTCTTCCCCATTCATCATCAGAACAGAGTGCAGCGAGTGCCATTCGAAGATCGCCTGGTGGGAGTGAGTGAAACTCTTCGCGTAGTCGACCACTTGATCCACCATTATCTGCAACTGTGACTACCGCCGTAACGTCGTCGGTGATCAGTCGTAGTGCACTCAGGGTTGCAGCGAGGCCGTGTCCACCGCCGAGCGCGACAACTTTAGGCGCTTGGCTCAAAGCTCGCGACCGAGATCTCGGTGAACGGCGTGCGCAATAATCTTTCGATCACTTCCTACAGATTTCGCATTGAGGCGCTTCGATAACTCTTCGGCGATCGCGACGCTTCGATGCTTACCGCCGGTGCATCCGATTGCAAGCGTCAGGTACTTTCGACCTTCGTTAAAGAAACCACTCGCCATCGTCTCAAAGAGTGATTGATACCGTTCTAAGAATTCTTGGGTATTTTCGCTTCCTAAAACATTTGCGCTGACGGCGGCATCTAATCCAGTGAGTGGGCGTAACTCGGGTATCCAATGTGGGTTTGCGATAAAACGACAATCCATCACAAGATCGGCATCGACTGGAATGCCGTATTTGTAACCGAAAGACAGAACATTTACCCGTAGGTCAGCATCGCCATCGGATTGGAAGATTGTGGCAACCTTTGCCTCAAGTTGATGGACATTGAGTGAGGAAGAATCGATCACGAGATCTGAGATCGAGCGAACTTCACGGAGCCGCTCACGCTCTTTGGCGATACCATCAACTATTCGATCCGAACCTTGCAGTGGATGGGGACGCCGTGTCGACTCAAATCTGCGAACAAGAACATCATCGGCAGCGTCAACAAAGAGAATCTTCCGCTCGATTCCTCGCTCCCCTAGTTCGGCGAGGGCGCCGTTGAGTTCATCGAAGAATTGGCGTCCCCGGACGTCAATGACGACAGCGATCTTCGTGACCGTCCGTTCGGCTAAATCGCAGAGATTAAGCAATAGCGCTGGCGGTAAGTTATCGACTACGTACCAACCCAGATCCTCCATCGCATGGGCGACAGTGGAACGGCCGGCACCGCTCATTCCGGTAACGAGGACTACTTCGGCTGACATGGCTCTATCTTGCCCTACTTGCCTTATGCGTCAAGGATCTCGCCCGTTGCCATATCTACGGATTCACTTCCTGGTTGGAGATTATCGAGAATGATCTCTGCGGTACGTTCACCGATCCCAGGGATCTCGGCTATCTCTGCCTTTGTCGCCTTGCGAAGTGCCGTCACTGATCCGAAGTGTTCGAGGATCGCTCTTCTGCGGACCTCACCCAGTGATGGGATGCCATCAAGAAGTGATTCCAACATGACCTTTGAGCGCTTGCTCCGATGGAAGGTGATGGCAAATCGGTGCGCTTCATCTCGAATACGTTGAAGGAGGTAGAGCGCCTCGCTATGGCGAGGGAAGATGACTGGATCTGGAATTCCAGGCATCCAGACTTCTTCCAGGCGCTTCGCTAACCCGACGAGAGCGATGTTGGTGATACCAAGATCGGCGAGAGCTTGTGCGGCTGCGGCAACTTGTGGTTGACCACCATCGACCACGATCAGTTGAGGTGGATAAGCAAACTTAGGTCTACCTCCCCCGCTCTGCGAAACTTCAGCGATATCAATATCTTTCTCGGCCAGGTAGCGCTTCATTCGTCGAGTGATGACGTGGTGCATCGCCCGCGTATCATCAAAGTTCGCATCGTCATCAATCGCAAAGCGGCGATACTCGCTCTTCTTCGCTTGACCATCTTCAAAGACGACCATTGAGGCGACCATATGATTGCCTTGGATATTGGAGATATCAAAGCACTCGATGCGAAGCGGAAGTTCAGTGAGGTCGAGAGCGCTGGCAATCTCTTCTAGGGCTGCGCCACTCACAGCTGCATCATTCGATCGCTTGCTGAGGTATTGGATCAGCGCTTGATGGGCATTCCGCTTCACCACATCGATCATCTCGGCCTTCTCGCCACGCTGCGGTTGGAGGATCTCTACCTTGTGGCCTGATAGTTCACCGAGCCACTTCTCGTATTCGTTCGTCTCAGTACATGGCCGATCGATCAAGATCTCACGTGGAATCTCGTTATCTCGGTAGATCTTGCTCAGCGTTGCACCGATCAAGTCATCATCTTCGAGCACATTAGCCATATCGATGATCCATGATCGTGATCCGACGATTCGACCATTGCGAACAGTAAAGAGTGAGGCGGCACAGTGCGTGACCTCTTCATGAATGCCGATCACATCTGCATTGAAATTAGGACTGAGCGAACTCCCCATAATCTCATTCGACTTGGTGATCGCATTAAGTTGATCGCGAAGCTTCGCTGCGCGCTCAAACTCTTCATTCTCAGCAGCCGTCGCCATCTCTGCTTCAATCTGCCGCTCAATATCTGACGGGTTCGACTCTAGATACTTCACGAGCTTCTTTGAAAGATCTTTATGCTCTTCTTGGCTGATCCACCCCACGCACGGTGCCGAGCACTTCCCAATATCGCCAAGGAGGCACTGGCGCTTACTCTTAACCGCACGATCAAAAGTTCCGTTGCTGCAGCTTCTTACTGGATAGATCCGTTGCAAGGTATCGAAGGTGCTACGTAGCGCCCAGGTGTGAGCAAATGGACCAAAGTACTTAGTTCCTTTGATCTTCTTCTGACGAGATACATAGATCTTAGGAAATTCCTCGTTGATTGAGATGGCAAGGTACGGGTACGACTTATCATCCTTGAATTGCACATTAAATTCCGGGTCGTAACTCTTGATCCAGGTAAACTCGAGTTGAAGCGCCTCGACCTCGGTGTTGACGATCGTCCAGTCCACACGAACAGCCTTGTGAACCATCCGATAGGTCTTTGCAGTGAGGTTGCTTCCGAAGTATGAGTTGAGGCGATTCTTGAGATTGAGTGCCTTGCCCACATAGATGACTACACCTTGAGCATCGTAAAATCGATAGACCCCAGGATCAGTGGGGATATTCGATGGTCGATAACTCTTCGGGTCTGCCATGGTGAATCGCCTACTTGAGTACAGATGCCAAGAATTGCCCGGTGTAACTCTGCTTCATCTTCGCGACCTCTTCTGGAGTTCCTTCGGCAATGACCTGGCCACCGCCGGCACCACCTTCAGGTCCCATATCTATCACCCAGTCTGCGCACTTAATCACATCGAGATTGTGTTCAATCACAACAACAGTGTTTCCGGAATCAACTAGGCGATTGAGGACGAGCAAGAGCTTGCGCGTATCTTCAAAGTGAAGACCCGTGGTTGGTTCATCGAGGACATAAATGGTGCGGCCAGTTGAGCGCTTCTGTAATTCGGTCGCGAGCTTTACCCGCTGTGCTTCTCCGCCTGAAAGCGTTGGAGCAGATTGCCCAAGTCGGACGTAACCTAGCCCGACGTCGTTGAGAGTCTTGAGGAATCGTGCGATCGCCGGCACGGATTCGAAGAATTCGTGCGCCTCTTCAATCGGCATATCCAATACTTGTGCGATCGTCTTGCCCTTGTAGTGAACCTCGAGCGTCTCACGGTTGTAACGAGCACCATGACAGACCTCGCATGGCACATACACATCCGGAAGGAAGTTCATCTCGATGGTGATCGTGCCATCGCCCGCGCAGTTCTCGCAGCGTCCACCCTTTACATTAAAGGAGAAGCGACCCTGCAGATATCCACGGACCTTCGCCTCACTCGTCTCAGCAAAGAGCCCACGAATCTTGTCGAAGACGCCGGTATAAGTAGCTGGATTTGAACGAGGAGTACGGCCGATCGGTGATTGATCGACGTGAACAACCTTGTCGAGATTCTCCAAGCCAGAGATAGAGCGATGGCGGCCCGGAACGATGCGCGCACCATTGAGCTTGTTTGCCAAGACCGAGTAGAGAATGTCATTGACGAGTGTGGATTTTCCTGAGCCGCTCACACCAGTGACTGCAACGAAGTTGCCAAGTGGGAAGGTGACGGAGATGTTCTTGAGATTATTCTCCTTCGCATCTTTGACCGTGATCACGCGCTTCTTATCGTATGGACGACGCTGCGCTGGTACATCGATCTTGGAGCGGCCAGACATATATGCACCTGTCACAGACTTCGGTGCAGCGATCAACTCTTCGTAGGTTCCAGAAGAGACGACTTCTCCGCCATGCTCGCCAGCACCCGGACCGATATCAACGATCCAATCTGCTGCGCGGATCGTATCTTCATCGTGTTCGACAACGATCAGGGTATTACCCATATCGCGAAGGCGTGTGAGTGTCTCGATCAGGCGATGATTATCGCGTTGATGAAGGCCGATGCTTGGTTCATCGAGTACATAGAGAACACCTACTAAGCCCGATCCAATCTGAGTTGCTAAGCGGATGCGTTGGGCCTCGCCACCGGAGAGAGTTCCTGCTGCGCGCTCTAGCGAGAGATAGTCGAGGCCAACATCAAGTAAGAAGCCAAGACGCGCATGGACCTCTTTCAAGACACGCTCTGCGATCTTCTTCTCGCGGGTGTTGAGTGAGATCTTCTTTAAGAAGAGTGCACATTCCGCGATCGAGAGTTCGCAGATCTCGGCGATGCTCTTTCCGCCGATAGTGACTGCAAGAACCTCGGGCTTGAGGCGAGCGCCCTTACATGCAGGGCATGGTGTCTCGCGCATGTACGCCTCGAACTTTGCGATACCCCATTCGCCCTCTTGTTCTGCATGACGTCGTGTGATGAATGGAATGACGCCTTCAAAGCCGGTTGTATAGGCGCGCTCGCGGCCATAACGATTCTTGTACTTCACATGGACTTCATAATCCCAGCCATTGAGGATTGCGTCCTTCGCCTTCACTGAAAGTGCCTTCCATGGCTTATCCAGAGAGAACTTGAGCTCTTGGGCTAGCCCTTCGAGCAGGCGATCGAAGTACTCAGAGTTCTGCCACGGTGCAATCGCACCTTCATTGATTGAGATTGAATCATCTGGAATGAGGAGTTCTTCATCTACTTCAAGACGGATACCAATACCCGTGCAATCTGGGCAGGCGCCAAAGGGTGAGTTAAAGGAGAAGGATCGTGGTTCTAGTTCGCCAAAGGAGAGCTCGCAATCATGGCAGGCCATATGCTCGCTAAAGGTCTTCTCCTTCTCAGGATCAGTATCTTTAAGATCAACAAAGTCGAGAATGACAAGCCCACTTGCTAATTTGAGTGCGGTCTCAATCGAATCGGTGAGGCGAGATTTCGCATCGGGCTTAACTGCCAGGCGATCAACCACTACTTCGATAGTGTGCTTCTCTTGCTTCTTCAATTTAGGTACTTCGGCAAGTGGATAGACAACGCCATCAACTCGGGCGCGTGAGAATCCTTGAACGGTGAGATCTTTAAAGAGGTCTAGGAATTCACCCTTACGTCCACGGACAATCGGGGCGAGGACTTGGAACTTTATGCCAGCATCGAGTGCGAGGATCTGATCAACAATATTCTGTGGGGTCTGCTTCGCAATCGCCTTTCCGCAATTCGGGCAGTGTGGGCGACCAGCGCGAGCGAAGAGGAGGCGAAGGTAGTCGTAGACCTCGGTGATAGTTCCAACGGTTGAACGAGGATTTCGATTTGTTGATTTCTGATCGATCGATACTGCTGGCGATAGGCCCTCAATGAAATCAACATCTGGCTTATCCATCTGACCCAAGAATTGACGGGCGTAGGCAGAGAGTGACTCCACATAACGCCGCTGACCTTCAGCGAAGATGGTGTCGAAAGCGAGTGAAGACTTGCCAGAGCCCGAGAGCCCAGTAAAGACGATGAGGGCATCCCGTGGCAGGTCGAGGGAGACATTCTTGAGGTTATGTGCCCGCGCACCGCGAACTATCAAACGATCTGAACTCATCCGCCAGCCTCATCCATTCCTCGGAGCTCACGCTTGAGCTCTCTAATCTCGTCCCGAAGTCTGGCTGCAACCTCAAATTGGAGTTGGGCTGCTGACATCTTCATCTGTTCGGTGAGCGATTCTATGAGGGCGACCAACTCTTGTCGCGGTAGCGAACCTGGGGATGGAATCGTGATGCCGATCGGCAGGCTGGCCGAGGCGCCCTTCTGATTCTTGGACTTCTTCTTGCTCAACTCTTCAGTATCTTCTGCCTCTTGCGTTATGAGATCGGTGATATCGGCGATCTTCTTGCGAAGAGCCGTAGGTTCGATGCCGTGTTCAGTGTTATAGGCGACCTGCTTCTCACGGCGTCGATTGGTTTCGTCAATCGCTTGCTGCATCGACTTCGTCATATTGTCGGCATACATATGAACTTCGCCTGAGACATTTCGAGCGGCACGGCCAATGGTCTGAATGAGTGAGGTTGCAGATCGCAAGAAGCCCTCTTTATCGGCATCAAGAATTGCAACGAGTGAGACTTCTGGCAGGTCGAGGCCTTCACGAAGAAGGTTGATACCGATCAGGACGTCGTATTCACCAGTTCGAAGTTCGCGCAGGAGTTCGACTCGGCGAAGGGTATCTACCTCAGAGTGGAGATATCGGACTCGGATACCTATCCCCTGCAGATAATCAGTAAGGTCCTCTGACATCTTCTTTGTCAGGGTCGTCACTAGAACGCGCTCATTCTTCACCGAACGTTCATTGATCGAAGCTACGAGGTCATCGATCTGACCCTTAATCGGTTTAACAATGATCTTTGGATCAATTAATCCCGTTGGTCGGATTACTTGCTCGACCACATCGCCCTGGACCTTCTCGAGTTCATACTTGCCAGGTGTTGCAGAGAGATAGAGCGTCTGGCCCTTGCGAGTGAGAAATTCATCGAATCGGAGTGGCCGGTTATCCATCGCACTCGGAAGTCGGAAGCCGTGTTCAACGAGGGTTCGCTTTCGGGAGGCATCGCCTTCATGCATCGCGCCAATTTGTGGGACAGTGACGTGTGATTCATCGATGACGACGAGGAAGTCTTCTGGAAAGTAATCAAGGAGACAGTTAGGAGCGCTGCCCGCTTCGCGGCCATCGATATGTCGCGAGTAATTCTCAATACCTGAGCAGAAGCCGAGCTGGCGGATCATCTCGATATCAAAGGTGGTTCGCATCCGTATGCGCTGGGCTTCAAGGAGCTTATTCTGACGTTCAAAGGCATCAACTGCCTTCTCCATCTCTTCCTCAATCGCCGTAACTGCGCGCTTCATCGTCTCTGGGCCAGCTGCATAGTGGCTAGCCGGGAAGACGTACATCTCGCTCTCTTCCCGAACAATCTCACCGGTTAATGGATGCAGGGTCATGATCTTCTCGATCTCATCACCGAACATCTCTACTCGAATCGCGAGCTCTTCATACATCGGAATGATCTCTACGGTATCTCCGCGGACGCGGAAGGTGCCTCGTTCAAATGCAATGTCGTTACGTTTGTATTGAATATCTACGAATTGTCGAAGGAGTGTGTTTCGGTCGATGGAGTCTCCGACGCGAAGGCGAATCATGCGATCCACATACTCTTGCGGTGTACCGAGGCCATAGATACAGGAGACGGTGGCTACGACGATGACATCTCTGCGTGTGAGGAGTGAGTTCGTCGCGCTATGTCGAAGTCGTTCTACTTCAGCATTTACCGATGAATCCTTCTCAATGAAGGTATCTGATTGCGGAACATAGGCCTCTGGTTGGTAATAGTCGTAGTACGAGACGAAATACTCCACCGCATTATTGGGAAGGAGTTCTCTAAACTCATTGGCGAGCTGGGCAGCGAGCGTCTTGTTAGGAGCGAGGACGAGCGTCGGGCGCTGAAGCTTCTCGATCAGCCAAGCTGTTGTCGCTGACTTTCCAGTACCTGTTGCGCCCAGAAGAACGACATCATTCTCACCAGCCTGAATCCGTCGAGCAATCTCTGCGATTGCAGTCGGTTGATCACCCGATGGGACATAGTCGCTGATCACTTCAAATGGATGCGGCTTACGTTGCAGATCGGATATCGCTCTCATGCGATCGCTCGAGGCTTCAGTTCAGATTCCCACAACTCTTCTATCGCCCGCAGCAAGGCATCGGCATCGCCCGTATTATCAATAACGTGGTTCGAGATCGCCGCACGCTCTTCATCACTTGCCTGGGCTGCGACTCGCTTCTCAAATTCGTAAGACTTCATTCCACGTGCAATGCAGCGTTCGCGACGGAGCTCTAAGGGTGCGGTGATGCTAATAATGTAATCAAAGCGATCCTTGCCGCCGGTCTCAACGAGTAATGGGATCTGATTCACGATGACATCTTCGGGGTCACAACTGGCGACAATCTCATCGAGCGCTTCCCGAATTCGTGGATGTGTGATCGCTTCGAGTTCAGCTCGGGCTGCCGGGTTGGAGAAGACGAGTTCGCCGAGTTTGCTCCGATCAAGGTTCCCATCTTTGAGGATCTCATCGCCAAAGCGCGCAACAATCTCATCAAAGGCTGGGGTGCCACGTTCGACAACTGCGCGAGCGAGCTGATCTGAATCGACCACAATTGCACCGAGTGCAGCCAGATACTCCCCTGCCAGGGATTTTCCAGAGCCAATTCCTCCGGTGAGGGCAACGAGTAGCACATCGCTAGCCTACCGAGAGTTGGTCGTCATCGTCATGGGAAGTTCTGCCGTCCCAGAAATCAGAGAAATCAAAGGAAAAGGCCCCGACCATAATGGTCAGGGCCTTTAACGCTAGATTGAGTCAGACTATTCAGCAGCCTCAGGTGCTGGAGTCTCACTCGTTGCAAATGCCTCTGCTGGTGCAGCTGCATCAGCGGCGCGTGCTTCATCCTTCTGCTTCTTGTGAGCGACGAAGCGAGCTTGAGCTTCAGCATACTGACGCTCCCACTCTTCACGCTGCGATTCAAAGCCTGGACGCCACTCTTGGGTCTCAGAATCAAAGCCTTCTGGGTAGATGAAGTTACCTTCAGCATCGTATCGAGCAGCCATTCCGTACTGGGTTGGATCGAATGCTTCGATCTCAACTTCGTGACCTTCGTTAGCCTGCTTCAAGGAGAGTGAGATACGACGACGCTCGAGATCGATATCGATGATCTTCACGAAGAGTGAATCGCCGACCTGAACGACCTGCTCTGGGATCTCAACGTGGCGTTCTGCCAACTCTGAGATGTGAACGAGGCCTTCGATACCTTCAAATACCTTGATGAATGCACCGAATGGAACGAGCTTGGTGACTTCACCAGGAACAACCTGATTAATAGTGTGCGTGCGAGCAAATGCCTGCCATGGATCTTCTTGTGTTGCCTTGAGTGAGAGTGATACACGCTCGCGCTCGAAATCAACTTCAAGAACTTCGACAGTTACTTCATCGCCAACTTCAACGACTTCACTTGGATGATCGATGTGCTTCCATGAGAGTTCAGAGACGTGGACGAGTCCGTCAACGCCACCGAGATCAACGAATGCACCAAAGTTCACGATTGAAGAGACAACGCCCTCACGGACCTGACCCTTTGTGAGCTGGTTGAGGAAGGTTGTGCGTGACTCTGACTGAGTCTGCTCGAGATATGCACGACGTGAGAGAACAACGTTGTTGCGATTCTTATCGAGCTCGATAATGCGGCATTCAACTTCCTTACCGATGTAAGGAGTGAGGTCACGGACGCGACGCATTTCGACGAGTGATGCTGGTAGGAAGCCGCGCAATCCGATGTCGACGATAAGTCCACCCTTAACAACTTCGATGACAGTTCCGGTGACGACTTCGTCGCGCTCCTTCTTGCCTTCGATCTCGCCCCAGGCACGCTCATACTGAGCACGCTTCTTCGAGAGGATGAGGCGGCCTTCTTTATCTTCCTTTTGGAGAACGAGCGCTTCAATACGATCGCCAACCTTGACGAGCTCTGATGGAGCTACATCGTGGCGGATTGAAAGTTCACGGGAAGGGATAACACCTTCTGTTTTGTAACCGATATCAAGAAGAACTTCTTCGCGGTCGATTTGTACAACGATTCCTGAGACCAAGTCTCCATCGTTAAAATTCTTAATTGTGCCTTCGATTGCGGCGAGGAAATCTTCTGCTGAACCGATGTCGTTAATAGCGTGAGTGCTCAAGTTGCTCCGTAGGTGAATAGAAGTAGTAGGGATAGGACGGTTTACCCATCTGGATGAGGGGTGAGTCGCTAAGGGTACGCACCCCAGAAAACTGGGTCAAACCGCCAAATCTCGCCCACGCGAAGGGCTACGATGGATTCGTGCGTGAATATCTACGGGTCGTGAGTTACTCGGGGGCTCGATCCATGATTCTCGCCTCATTCCCCGCTCGCCTCGCCTACGGGATGATCGGATTGGGCCTCTATTTCAAGACCTACCATTCAGTCCATTCCATAGCCTTCGCGGGTTTTGTAGCAGGCGTGAATGGCATCGCAGGCTCCCTCACAACCAGCCTTCGCTCCTCACTCCTTGATCGCTTTGGTATGAGGACTCCGATCCGAATTTTCGTACCATCCTATGCTGCTTCGATTCTGATTCTTAACTTCGTCCACACTCGAACCTTGCTGCTCCTTGCAGCTCTTTTACTTGGAATAGCTGCTCCGCCGATCAACCTCTCGATTCGACCACTCTGGCGAAATATTGTGCCGCAAGAAGATATGCGTCGCGCTCTCGCGATCGATACATCTGTGATGACTACGGCAACGATTCTTGGACCGGTTCTGGTTACCTACCTCTCGCTCTCCAAACATCCGGCATCTGCACTCACAACCTGTTCGATCCTCATCTTTATTGGCGGCATCTCACTCTCGACGTTGAAGGTTGCGAAAGAGTGGAGACCAGAAGCAAAGACAGGTGATGAGATCGGAATCTTCCAGGTTCCTGGCATTCGCCTACTCATGATCGAGGGCATCATCATCGGACTGGGCGCAGGAATTTTTCAGATCGCCGTACCGGCGTTCACCTCAATACGACATGTCGAACATCTCACTGGAACTATCTTCGCCGTCAGCAGTGCGTGTAGCATCGTTGGAGCGCTCTTAGCTGGATTGATCGGTAAGCGTCTCACTCCCCTCAAAGCCTTTGTTCGCAACTATTACTTATGGGCGCTCGTCGGGATTCCGCTCTGCTTCACAACTCCTGGCTGGTCGTTGATGCTGGTTGCAGGTTTAGTTGGACTTACCGTCGGTGCGCAACAGGTCTTCTATCTTGAGGTTGTTGAGGCCGTCCGGCCAAAAGGTACCGCAGCCTCCGCGCTTGGTTGGATGTGGACCGTTGAAGGTAGCGCTGCATCTGTTGGCGCATGGCTAGGCGGTTCACTTTCACAGGCGCTCTCACCGCAGTTCTGTTTTGCAATAACCAGTGCTTCGGTCGTACTAGGTGTCGCGATTGTTCATTATGGGCAAGGTCTATTGAAGTCTGCCGATACCTTCGGTGGCCGTAGCGATTAGTGCGCTGCTAGATCCCAGCTCTTACCAATTCCAATATTGACATCGAGCGGGAGCGAGAGCGCCACGGCATTACCCATCTCTTCTTTCACAAGTGCTGAGAGTTGATCTGCTTCACCCTTGGCTATCTCAAAGATCAATTCATCATGGACCTGCAGAAGTAAGCGTGATTTCAAGCCTTCAGAGTCAATCCGTCTAGCGACGTTGAGCATTGCCACCTTCATGATGTCTGCAGCCGAGCCTTGGATTGGCGCGTTGAGAGCCATCCGCTCTGCCATCTCGCGTTGCTGACGATTCTCTGAGTTCAAATCTGGCAGGTACCTTCTACGACCCAAGATCGTCTCGGTATAGCCGCGATCGCGCGCTTCGACGACAACGCTCTTGAGGTAGTCACGGATTCCGCCAAAGCGATCGAAGTAACTTCCCATCAGTGCTGCAGCTTCGGTTGGTGAGAGGTTGAGTTGTTGTGAGAGTCCGAATGCTGAGAGACCATAAGCGAGTCCGTACGACATCGCTTTAATCTGACGACGCATCTCAGCATCGACGTCACTTGGCTTGACGCCAAATACTTGTGCGCCAACGGTGGTGTGGAGATCTTCACCGCTCTTGAAGGCAGCGATCAACGCTGCATCCTTAGAGAGATGGGCCATGATACGCATCTCGATCTGACTGTAATCGGCAGTTAAGAGGTCTACGTAAGGAGTCGCGGCAACGAAGCAGTCACGAATCTTCCGTCCCTCTTCGGTGCGGACTGGAATATTCTGCAGATTCGGATCAGTAGAAGAGAGGCGTCCAGTTGCCGTGGTCGTCTGCTGGAAGGTGGTGTGGATGCGACCATCTGGCGCGATTGCATTGAGGAGGCCATCGATAGTCGTGAGAAGTTTCGTGGTCTCACGAATACGTAAGAGGTGGGCGAGGATTGGGTGGGATGTCTTAGCAAAGAGCGTCTCTAGACTCTCGGCATCGGTTGTATAACCCGTCTTGATCTTCTTCGTCTTTGGCAGGCCAAGTTCGTCGAAGAGGATTACTTGTAACTGCTTTGGTGATCCAACATTAAATTCTCTACCAGCTACTTTATGTGCGGCCTGCGTCTCGCGATCTACTTCACCACGGAAGAACTCGGCGAGAGAGTTGAGCTTCTTCTTATCAACGGCGATGCCATCTCGCTCCATTGCTGCGAGCTCGATCATCGTCGGAATTTCCATATCGGTCAGCAGCGATTGCATATCGCGCTTGGTGATCTCTTCAGAGAGCACCGGTACTAACGTAAAGATCACCGCAGCAAGGCTGCCATCAAAGGAGCTGAAGAGATCTTCACTAGACGTTGTCACACTTTGGCCAAGGTAGCGCTCTGACAGATCTGAGATCTCAAGGTTTCGACCGCCTGGGTTGATGAGATATCCAGCCAATTCAGTATCGAAGGCGATGCCCTTCACTTCGTGCTGACGAGTGAAATCTTTGCCACCATGGACCCACTTTGGAAGGGATGAATCTGCAAGCCACTCCCCTTCAGGTTTACCTACAACTGTATAAATTTCGGATTCACTTATAGCAACTGCATAGGCGCTGATCGAACCATCGATCACTTCAGCAAAGAGTGCAATCGGATCTTTGCGACCTTTAAGAAGTTTTGCGACTGCTGCACTCGTGCTCTCATGCGATGTTGCCTTATCCATCGGCGCTACGACTGGAGCTGCCTCAGAGAGTTGCTCACTACTTCCGCCAAGGATCTTCGCCTTCTCCTTGAGCGCTTTGATCTCCAGTTGATCCATCAGAGCATTGAGCTTCGCGTAATCAACTCCTGGCCATTCAAGTTCGGTGACGCTTGCACCAAATGAGAGATCGTGACGTAATTGCGTGAGTTCGCGATTGAGTCGGATCGGATCGAGATGAGCACGCAGTGATTCGCCCACCTTGCCACCGACTTCATCTGCCTGCTCTAAGAGTGCAGCGAGTGAGCCATACTCTTGAATCCATTTTGTCGCTGTCTTTTCGCCCACGCCTGGAACCGAGGGCAAGTTATCGCTTGGGTCCCCTCGTAGCGCAGCAAAGTCTGGGTATTGCGCAGGAGTTAATCCGTACTTCTCTTCAACCGCCGCAGGCGTCATTCGTGCGAGATCGGTCATGCCCTTCTTCGGGTACAGCACTGTGATCTGTTCTGTCACCAGTTGGAATGAGTCACGATCTCCGGTACAGATGAGAACTTCATAGCCTTGATCGGCAGCATGAGTGGAGATAGTTGCAATGATGTCATCGGCCTCAAAACCCTCCATCGCGAAGTGTCTGACCCCAAGAGCTGAAACCGCTTCGAAGATATACCCCATCTGCGATTTGAACTCATCCGGGGTTGCGCTGCGATTTGCCTTGTACTCGGGGAACTTCTCAGCGCGGAAGGTCTTGCGCGATACATCGAAGGCCGTAGCGATGTGTGTCGGCTTCTCCTCTTTGATCAAGTTGATCAGCATGGAGGTAAAGCCATAGACCGCATTCGTCGCCTGGCCAGAAGCGGTTGAGAAGTTTTCGACTGGGAGGGCATAGAAAGCGCGATAGGCCAGCGAGTGGCCATCGACCAGAAGTAAGCGTTTCTCTACAGTCACGAGGTGGAGTCTAGTTAGACTTACCCTCATGACCGACTATCTTGAAATTATTCGTCAGCGTGGCAGTGGAGCCCTGGATAAGAAGATGGGAATTGAATTCCTTGAGGCTTCTCCTCAGCGTCTCGTCGCTCGCATGCCAGTTGAAGGTAATACCCAACCCTTCGGACTCCTCCATGGCGGTGCCAATGTGGTCTTGGCAGAGAGTCTTGGCTCGGTGGGAACAAGTCTTCATGCGGGCCCTGATCGCAAGATTGTCGGCGTCGATATCAATGCAACCCACCACAAGTCAGCTACCGAAGGATTTGTGACGGGGGTTGCGACTGCCATATCCCTTGGCAAGACGCTCTGCGTCTATGAGATTGTTATAACAAATGAGGCAGGTGAGCGCACATGTACTTCGCGCATCACCTGCCTCATCTTGGCAGAACGTAAATAACCGTCGGTTAGTGTGCGCCTGTTCCTAGGTAGGCCTCGCGAACCGCTGGATCGTTGAGTAGATCTGAAGCCTTCGCTTCTTTCACGACACTTCCAGTTTCAAGGACATAGGCGCGATCAGCGCGTTGAAGAGCTTGCTGAGCATTCTGTTCAACAAGGAGGATCGTCGTTCCAAGACTCTTGTTGATCTCCGTGATGATGTTGAAGATATTTTGAATCATCATTGGGGCTAGACCCATGGATGGTTCATCGAGCAGGAGCACCTTGGGGCGCGCCATGAGGGCACGACCAATAGCTAACATCTGCTGTTCGCCACCAGAGAGAGTGCCACCGGTTTGCGATGTGCGCTCCTTGAGGCGTGGGAAGAGGGAATAAACCTTCTCTAGGTCTTCCTGCATCTCACGCTTACGATCCTTGCGGAAGTATTTTCCAATCTCAAGGTTCTCAAGAACGCTCATGCCCGGGAAGATGCCACGACCTTCTGGGACCTGGGAGATACCAAGCTCTACTCTCTCGTGAGCAGAGAGATTCGAAATATCCTGGCCATCGAACATGATCGCTCCAGATGAGACCGGGCGCAGCCCAGAGACTGTCTTTAATGTTGTGGTTTTTCCTGCGCCATTGGCACCGATGAGAGTGACAATTTCACCTTGATTGACGACCACGCTAATACCCTTGATTGCTTCAATCTTGCCATAGAAGACATGGAGATCCTTAATTTCAAGACGCATCTGTAGGTACTCCTAAATAGGCTTCAATGACCTTCGGATCATTCTGAACAACGCTTGGCAGATCATCAGCAATCTTCTTACCAAAGTCGAGCACAATCACACGATCTGAAATACCCATGATGAGGGACATATCGTGTTCGATAAGAAGCACGGTGTATCCGGCATCGCGGATGCGCTTGATATCGGCTGCTAGCGCAACCTTCTCTGCTGGGTTAAAACCCGCTGCAGGCTCATCGAGAAGTAACAATTGCGGATTTGTTCCCAAGGCGCGAGCTATCTCAAGTCGTCGCTGATCTCCATAAGGGAGATTCTTCGCAAGTTGATCAGATCGGTGGTCGATACCCAAGAAAGTGAGGAGATCGTGCGCCTTCGCGGTCGATTCTCTCTCTTCGCGTCGAGATCGAGGCGTGCCGAAGAGCGCACCGACGAGGCCAGACTTCTTATGAACATCTGTTGCAGTGATGACATTCTCTAGGGCAGTCATGTCACCAAAGAGCCGGACGTTCTGGAAGGTACGGGCGATTCCCATTTGAGTAATCTTGTTGCGCTTCTTGCCGGCAAGGTTCTGACCATTGAATCGAATCTCGCCACCAGTTACTGCATAGACACCCGTTATGACGTTAAAGACTGTGGTCTTACCAGCGCCATTTGGTCCGATAAGTGCGCAGATCTCGCCTTTTTTGACTGAGAGATTGACGGTGTCGAGAGCGCGAACGCCACCAAATTGCATGACGACATTGTCGAGCTCGAGAATCATCTCGCCTGAGTTACTCATTCGATGCTCCCTTCTTCGCCTTAATCTTCTCGCGTTTCTTGCGAGGGAGAAGACCATCTGGACGAAGGTTCATGATGACTACCAAGGTGATTCCATAAACCAATTGACGAGCATTAGTGATGAAGCGAATTCGCTCTGGTAGGTAAGCGAGGATGATGCCACCGAAGACCACTCCCCACATATTTCCCATTCCGCCAAAGACGATACAGGAGAGGATGAGGACGGAGACGTTAAAGGTGAACATTTGAGGTGCGATCACCATCACCTTCGCTGCGTATATAACGCCAGCTGCGCCACCAATTGCAGCGCCAATACTGAATGACCAGATCTTGTATCGGAGAGTAGGAACGCCCATCAGCATTGCAACATCTTCATCCTGTCGAATCGCCTCCCAGGCACGTCCTGGACGGCGAGCTGAAAAACGACGAATCATCCAGATGACGAGCAATATCATTCCGAAGACGAGCCAGAAATAGTTGACCGGGTGCATCAAATCGAATTGAAGGCCGCCGACTGCTGGGACGCTAGGGATTCGAGCAATACCGTTAGTGCCGCCAGTGATGGAGATATTCAAAGTAACAATGCGTACGATCTCACCAAAGCCTAAGGTCACGATCGCGAGGTAGTCACCGCGAAGACGTAAGGTTGGTAATCCAAGCAAGACTCCAGAGAGCATTGCTAGGCCCATTCCAATTGGAAGAATCTCCCACGCATTAAGGTGCGTCCGAGTTGAAAGAATTGCCATCGTATATGCGCCGATAGCGAAGAATGCTACGTAACCCAGATCGAGCAGTCCGCTCTTACCCACAACAATATTGAGCCCAAGACCCATGAGAACAAACATGCCTACTGGATAAACCAAAACATCTTGGAATGAGGAGATTGGGGTATTGAGGATATTTGTAAAGGAGTAATTACCCGCGAAAGGAATGATTCCTACAAAGAGGATGAGTGCCATAACAAAGAGTGTGCGGCGTGGTCGATCCCAACCTTCCCAGATCGCTGCGCCCTTATCGCGAAGATTGATATCTCGTAGTTTCATAATTAGACCCTCGTCTGCTGGATCGCTTCGCCAAATATGCCATTTGGTCGAACTAATAGGACAAGTACTAAGACTACGAAGACGGTCACTGACTTCCATTGGCTTCCAAGGACCGCTGCAGACATCGTCTCAAGGAGTCCAAGTGAGATCCCGCCAAAGAAGGCACCTCGCAGATTACCGATTCCACCAAGAACGGCCGCCGTGAATGCCGCTAGTCCTAAGTTGAAGCCGACGTTGAACTTGGTCGTCTCATAGACGGTCATGAAGAAGAATGCTGCTGCTCCGGTCATGAGGCCACCGATAAGGAATGTCACCGAAATAACGCGATTGAGGTTAATTCCCATCAACTTGGCATTCTCTTCTGACATCGAAACTGCACGAATTGCTTTTCCTAGGCGACTCTTATTCACAAAGCGATCGAGCGCGATAAACATGACAATCGCTGAGATCACTACCAACACAGTATCAATACGTAAGTTTGCACCCGCGATATGGCCTAACGAGACCTTCTCCATCAAACGCGGGCTTGCTTGCGGACGAGAGTGAGTCAAGATGCGAGCACTCTCACTCAAGACGATCGACATACCGATTGCAGAGATCAGGCTCGCAAGTCGGTTTGTGCCCTTGGCACGGAGTCGACGGTAAGCAAAGAACTCAACGGCTATCGCAGTAATACCGGAGGCTAACATTGAAATAACAAGCGCGAAGAGCAGTGTGTAAACCAATTGGAATCCATGAAGCGGATTTGAATTTGTTGTATGCCCAGTGAGGCCGGTCTCAACCCAGACAGTGGCAAATGTGCCGACCATAAAAATTTCAGAGTTTGCGAAGTTGATGAGTCGCAGAACGCCATAGACCATGGTGTAACCAAGGGAGATCAAAACGTAGATCAATCCCAGGCTGAGACCGCTCAAGCAGAGCGACCAGAACTGGCTGGTCAGAACGGAAAAATTCATTAGCTCCCTATTTCTTAGTAATCAGGGCGTGCAGGGTACGAGAGATTCTACAGAGCGGTTCGAAGAAAATAAGCGAAGTGCCTACGGATCTCTCCGCAGGCACCTCACAACGTTCATTCTTGGAGAGTGTTACCTCCCCAAGGAGTGGCTAATTAAGCCTGGCCTACGTAAACGATATTTCCGTTTGCATCAACCTTGTAAGCACCGATAGGCGCTCCACCCTTGACATCGCCCCATGCTTCAAAGGAGAAGGTTCCACCTGTGAAGTTAGGGAACTTGCCTGTTGAAACGCAAGTAGCGATTGCTGCACGTGTTGTCTTGCCCTGCTTGATGCAAGTAAGGAATACGTTCAAAGCGTTGATTGTGTTGGTGACGTATCCGCCAGCAACCTTAACTCCGCTTGCAGCTGTGAATGCCTTCTTCTGAGCAGCAGTTGCAACGTTATCGAATGGTGTGTCACCTTCGGTTAAACGTGCATCCTTTGCAGCAGCATTTCCAGCAGCCTTAGCGAATGAAGCAGTAGCTGATCCATCGCCTGATGCGAAGACGCCTGTGTATCCGCCGTCACGAAGTGACTTCACGAATGCACCTGCATCGACATCGTAACCACAGTAGATAACGACATTTGCCTTTGAAGCGAGGACCTTTGCAGTTGTTGCAGACCAGTCAGTTCCCGTTGAAGGAAGGATGTGATCAGTTCCAACAGTCTTTGCGCCTACCTTTGTGAGGCCAGGAGCTGTGTACTGAGCAAGACCAGCACCGTAAGGAGATTGGTCATCTACCAAGTAAACAGCAGGTGCAGTTACACCCTTTGTTGCGTAACGAGCAAGAGCTGGACCCTGAACGCTGTCGTTACCAACAACGCGGTGGAAGACTGGTCCACCAAAATCAGGAGCCTGTGGTGTTGTAAGAGTTACGCGTGAAGCTGAAGGTGAGACCATTGTGAGTCCACCTGCGATGTAGAACGGGAATGAGTTCTGTGATGCGCCTGAGTATGCGGAACCAACAACACCGATGATTGTCTTATCCTTGGCAACACCTGGAGCAACAGTTGCTGCTACAGATCCTGAACCCTGGTCATCGACCTGTACAAGTGTGACCTTTACTGCTGGCTTGCTTGCATTGTAAACAGCGAGAGCGTACTTAGCTCCTGCAAGCTCATCCTGACCAGCCTGTGCTGCATCACCAGTCAATGGGCCCTGGAATGCAATCTTTACTGAAGTTGCGGCTTGTGCAGAAGTAGCAGTCAATGTTCCAAGTGCGAGGAACGCAGCTGCTGCAGCGCCAAGAACGCGAGTTGAATTCTTGTTCATGTGGACCTTTCTTACTTACCTGTTGTTTCCCGGGACAGGGAGGTGAGAAGGGTAGCCCGAAGAGTCCCCCGCGGACAAGCCTTGGCAGCGTCGATCCCCGCGTAACTGGGCTAAAAATTATTACTTTTGTGTTACATCCACTATATGGACGCCTTCTTGCAAATGCTTTGCGGGGATCACTACTTCTTGGCGTTATCTGGCACGGCATCCGGGGAGATGACCGCTTGGGCCACCTGCTTCATCGAGATGCGACGATCCATCGCGGCTCGTTGAATCCATGAAAATGCCTGTGGCTCAGTGATATTGAGTGCAGCCATCAAGATTCCTTTAGCGCGATCAATGACCTTACGAGTTTCAAGTCGTTCATGAAGATCTGCAACTTCACTGGCAAGTGACTTCATCTGGGTATGACGACTCATTGCGATCTCAATCGCAGGAATCAAATCTGCAATTCCAAAGGGCTTCACGACATATGCCATCACACCGGCATCGCGTGCACGTTCAACAAGTTCGCGTTGGCTAAATGCGGTAAGCATTAAGACCGGTGCAATCTCGATAATCTTCTCAGCTGCCGAAATACCGTCGAGTTCTGGCATCTTTACATCGAGAATTGCGAGATCTGGCTTATGTTCCTCGGCGAGCGCGATTGCTTCAAGACCATTGGTTGCTTCTGCGACAACTGTGTATCCAGCCTCAGTAAGCATTTCGACTAAGTCGAGTCGAATGATCGCTTCATCTTCTGCAACAAGAATTCGGGCGCTACGAACTTCGCCATCGCTTAGCGATGGAACTTCGGCCGAACCCGTTATCTCTGACATGTGCCTCGAGTCGGATTTGAACCGACACTGTGCGGATTTTGAGTCCGCCCTCTCTACCGTTGGAGTACCGAGGCTCTACTTCTCTCACTACGAATGTAAATGAATGAAGGGCAAGAGTTTATAACCCTTGCCCCCAATCAGCGAATTTCTAGCGATTAATTAGTTGCGATAAGCCTCAGCGACGCCATCTACGGCATCTCCGATGATGTGTACACGTACCGCATTCGTTGACCCTGGGATTCCCGGAGGTGCACCAGCAACGATGATGACTGCTTCGCCCTTGGTTCCGCGACCTGAATCGAGGAGGAGGTTATCTACCTGCTTCACCATCTGATCGGTGTGCGAGACAGTAGGGGTAATGAGTGGTTCTACGCCCCAGCTAAGTGCGAGCTGGTTGTAGACAGGCACTTCAGGCGTGAGAGCCAAGATTGGAATAGGTGAACGGAAGCGAGAGATACGACGCGCTGACTCACCACTCTGAGTGAAGGCGACGAGGTACTTTGCTCCGACCGTTGCACCAATTTCGGTAGCAGCCTTTGTAATTGCGCCACCCTTAGTAGTTGGTGCGCCTTGAATAGCAGGAATACGCTCGAGCATCGCCTCTTCGGTACGTTCGATGATGCGGCCCATAGTCTTTACCGCTTCGATCGCGAAGGCGCCGACTGAGGTCTCCCCTGACAACATGAGTGCATCAGCGCCATCAAGGACCGCATTTGCACAGTCAGTCGCTTCAGCGCGTGTTGGAGATGAATTTGTGATCATGGAATCAAGCATCTGCGTTGCCACAATAACTGGCTTCGCCGCTTCGCGACAGAGTGTGATGCACTGCTTCTGCACAAGTGGGACTTCTTCAATAGGCATCTCAACGCCGAGGTCACCGCGGGCAACCATGATGCCATCGAATGCTGCGACGATCTCTGCAAGATTCTCAACCGCCTGTGGCTTCTCGATCTTTGCAATAACGGGACGACGGATTCCAACCTCATCCATAATCGCATGAACATCATCAATATCTTTTGCATTGCGGACGAATGAGAGTGCGATGAAATCTGCACCGGCGCGAAGACCCCAACGAAGATCATCGATATCTTTCTCAGACATCGCAGGCACTGAGACTGCAACGCCTGGAAGGTTGATGCCCTTATTGTTTGAGACAAAACCAGGTTGTGTCACCTTAGTGACGACATCGTTGCCCTTAACTTCGACAACCTCGACTGAGACCTTGCCATCATCGATCAGAATGCGGTCACCAGGCTTACAGTCACCAGGAAGACCCTTATAGGTCGTTCCGCAACGCTCCTTTGTGCCTTCTACGTCATCAGTAGTGATCGTGAAGATATCGCCACGGAAGAGCTCATGCGGGCCATCTTTAAAGCGGGCGAGACGAATCTTTGGACCTTGGAGGTCGACCAAGATAGCGACGGCCTTGCCGCTCTTCGCTGCCGAGGCGCGGACGCCATCGAAGCGAGCTTGGTGCTCTTCATATCCCCCGTGAGAGAGATTGAGGCGGGCCATATTCATGCCAGCTGCAATAAGTTCGTCGATCTTCTCTGGGGCCTCAACTGCCGGGCCCATCGTGCACACAATTTTCGCTCTACGCATAGTTCAACCTTAATCTATTACCCCGCGGTAATTATCTGTTTTAACGTGGATTGAGAAGAATTCCGAGTGAACTACACCATCAATGGTCGTGCTGTAGGCAAGATCGGTGCAGGCAATTGCGTTGATCCTTCTAAGTACGCATCAACAGCTGATGCACAACTACGACCTTCAGCAATCGCCCAGACGATCAATGATTGTCCGCGGCCAGCATCGCCAGCAACGAAGACGCCATCAATATTTGTGGCATAGGTGAGATCTCGCTTCACATTTCCGCGGTCATCGAGTTCTACTTCCAATTGTGAGAGTAGTTCACTCTTCTCAGGACCTACGAAGCCCATCGCCAAGAAGACGAGGTCTGCTGGAATCTCCTTCTCTGATCCTTCGACCTTCTCAAACTTTCCGTTCACAAACTTCGTCTCGACCAACTGCAATGCACGAAGTTTTCCGTCAGCATCACCGAGGAACTTCTCAGTCGATACGGCATAGATACGCTCGCCTGCCTCTTCATGCGCCGAACTCACTCGATAGATCATCGGATATGTTGGCCAAGGTTGTGAATCAGGACGCTCTTCTGTTGGACGAGGCATGATCTCAAGTTGGGTGACACTCGCTGCACCTTGTCGGATCGCAGTACCGAGGCAATCTGCACCAGTATCTCCGCCACCAAGAATCACAACATGCTTTCCATTCGCATTGATTGCAGGTGCGCCATCTAATTCATTAAGGCCTTGCTTATTTCCCCAAGGCAGGTACTCCATCGCTTGATAGATACCCTTTAACTCGCGACCTGGGGCTTGAATGTCGCGCCAATTGGTTGAACCAACGGCAAGTACAACGGCGTCGTACTTAGAACGAAGTTGATCGCCAGTGATATCTACGCCGACATTTACGCCAGCTCGAAAGCGAGTTCCTTCGGCCTCCATCTGTGCGAGGCGGCGATCTACGATCGACTTCTCCATCTTGAACTCAGGAATTCCGTAACGGAGCAATCCGCCGATTCGATCTGCGCGCTCATAGACGGCAACGGTATGGCCTGCGCGAGTGAGTTGCTGCGCGACCGCTAATCCAGCCGGACCCGATCCGATAACAGCAACGGTCTTACCTGTTAAGCGATCTGGTGGGAGTGGAGTAACAACGCCAGCACCAAAAGCCTCTTCGATGGTGCGAAGTTCAACCTGCTTGATAGTGACAGCATCTGCATTGATTCCAACAACGCATGCAGTCTCACATGGAGCTGGGCAGAGACGACCGGTGAACTCTGGGAAGTTATTTGTTGCGTGTAGACGATCGATCGCCTCGCGCTTCTCTCCGCGCCAGATTAAGTCGTTCCACTCTGGAATCAAGTTTCCAAGCGGGCAACCGTTATGACAGAACGGAATACCGCAATCCATGCAGCGTCCAGCCTGCTTTTGAAGATCACCGAACTCTTGTGGTTCGTAGACCTCTTTCCAATCCTTGATGCGAACATCGACTGGTCGGCGCATTGGTGTCTGACGCGGTGTAGTAAGGAATCCCTTTGGATCAGCCATTTTTACAATGCCTCCATAACTACTTTATTAACATCGAGTCCTTCGCGTTCAGCCCGCTCCATCGCGGCAAGTACACGTGCGTAGTCGCGAGGCATCACAAGTGAGATGCGATTCTTCTGAGCATCCCAATCGCTAACCAAGGTCTGCGCTACGACTGAGCCAGTCTCATCAGCGAAACGTGAGATCAACTCCTTCACGCGGAGTTCTTGATCGGCAGGGAGTGCGAGTACATCCACCATCTCGGTATTTACAAGACGTGGATCGAGGTCGAGCACGAAGGCGCGTCCGCCTGACATGCCGGCTGCAAAATTGCGGCCAATCTGCCCGAGGACGATCGCTGTACCACCAGTCATATATTCACAACCGTGATCGCCAACGCCTTCAACAATTGCAGTCACACCAGAGTTACGTACGCAGAAGCGCTCGCCCACGATGCCGCGAATGAAGATCTCACCGCTTGTGGCACCGTAACCAACGACATTGCCTGCAATGACATTCTCTTCTGACTTAACGATCGCCTTCTCACTCTGACGCACGATGACTCGGCCGCCCGAGAGTCCCTTGCCGACGTGGTCATTCGCATCTCCGAATAAACGAAGTGTGATTCCCTTTGGCACGAAGGCGCCGAGAGATTGACCAACTGCGCCATTAAGCGTGATATCGATCGTGTTATCTGGCAGTCCTTCTCCCCCGTACTTACGGGTGAGTTCGGCACCAAGCATCGTTCCAACAGTGCGGTTCACATTGCGAACATTGACTGAGAGCTTGACAGGTTTTGCATCCATGAGCGCAGCCGATGCGAGCTTGATCAACTCATTATCAAGAGCTGCATCTAAACCATGATCCTGGGTAGTTGTGTTCTTGCGATCTGGATAGGCCATGCTTGCAGGAGCTGCAAGTAATGGTGCGAGGTCGAGTCCGCTCGCCTTCCAGTGATCAATCGCTGCCTTGGTATCAAGGAGTTCTACCTGACCAATCGCTTCATCGATCGTGCGGAAGCCAAGTTTGGCCAACCACTCACGAACTTCTTCAGCGATATATTCGAAGAAGGTCTCAACGAACTCCGGCTTGCCAGAGAAGCGGGCACGCAATTCTGGATTCTGTGTCGCAACACCTACTGGGCAGGTATCAAGATGGCATACGCGCATCATGACGCAACCAGAAACGACGAGTGGTGCGGTTGCAAAACCGAACTCTTCTGCACCGAGAAGTGCAGCAATGACGACATCGCGGCCGGTCTTCATCTGTCCATCAACCTGGACGACGATGCGATCACGTAGACCGTTGAGCATCAAGGTCTGTTGCGTCTCAGCAAGACCAAGTTCCCAAGGAGCGCCAGCATGCTTCAAAGATGTGAGTGGTGATGCGCCGGTTCCGCCATCGTGACCTGAAATCAGAACCACGTCAGCATGCGCCTTTGAGACGCCTGCAGCAACAGTTCCGACACCAACTTCAGCAACGAGCTTGACGTGAACGCGAGCGCTTCGGTTCGCATTCTTAAGGTCGTGAATAAGTTGAGCAAGATCTTCAATCGAATAGATATCGTGATGAGGTGGTGGCGAAATAAGTCCAACTCCAGGTGTTGAGTACCGCACTTGGGCGATCCATGGATAGACCTTGTTGCCAGGCAACTGTCCGCCTTCACCAGGCTTTGCACCTTGTGCCATCTTGATCTGAATATCATCAGCGTTGACGAGGTAATGTGATGTGACACCAAATCGACCTGAGGCAACCTGCTTAACAGCTGAGCGTCGAAGATCGCCATTCGCATCGCGAGTGAAGCGATCTGGATCTTCGCCACCTTCACCGGTGTTCGACTTACCGCCGATGCGGTTCATCGCAATGGCTAAGGTCTCATGCGCCTCTTGCGAGATCGAACCATAGGACATCGCACCGGTAGCAAAGCGCTTGATGATCGATGATGCTGGTTCAACTTGATCAAGAGGTACTGCTGGGCGGATGCCCTCCTTGAACTCAAAGAGTCCGCGCAAGGTCATTAAGCGCGTTGATTGATCATCAATATGACGGGTATAACGCTTAAAGATGTCATAACGCTTTGCACGAGTTGAGTGCTGCAGTGTGAAGACAGTCTCTGGATCAAAGAGGTGAGGCTCGCCATCGCGACGCCACTGATACTCGCCACCGATCGGCAACTTCTTTGTTCCTGGAACTTCTCCCCCTGGTGGGTATGCGATGTGATGGCGCTTGATCGTCTCTTCCGCAATGACATCGAGTGAGACGCCACCTAGTCGTGAAGTAAGACCGACAAAGTATTCGTCTACCACTTCACGAGAGAGGCCGATAGCTTCGAAGACTTGTGCGCCGGTGTAGGAGGCGATGGTGGAGATACCCATCTTCGACATCACCTTTAAGACGCCCTTGCCGAGTGACTTGATGAGGTTCGCGACCGCCTTCTCTGGCGTGATTCCAGTGATGACGCCTTGGCGAACGAGATCTTCCGCTGACTCCATCGCAAGATATGGGTTAACCGCTGCTGCACCGAAACCGATGAGCAGAGCTACATGGTGAACTTCGCGTACTTCACCTGATTCAACAATGAGGCCTACTTGAGTACGAGTCTTCTCGCGAATCAAGTGATGGTGAACTGCAGAGGTAAGGAGAAGTGATGGAATCGGTGCATCTTCAGCATCGCCATCTCGGTCAGAGAGAACGATGATGTGCGCGCCATTTGCGATCGCCTCGGAGACTTCCTGGCGAATCTCATTGATGCGCTCACGAAGCGCTTCTCCCCCACCACTTGCCGGGAAGAGTCCGCGGACAACGTGCGCCTGGAATCCAGGGTTATCGCCATCAGCGTTTACGTGAATGATCTTTGCAAGTTCATCATTATCGATCACTGGGAAATCGAGCGCGATCTGTCGGCACGATTGTGGACCAGGTGAGAGAAGATTGGACTCAGGTCCGATACTTCCGCCAAGGCTCGTGACGAGTTCTTCACGAATTGCATCGAGCGGTGGGTTTGTCACCTGAGCAAAGAGTTGGGCAAAGTAGTCGTAGATCAAACGTGGCTTATCAGAGAGCGCAGCGATTGGCGTATCGGTTCCCATAGAGCCAAGTGGTTCGAGACCATTACGTGCCATTGGTGCGATGATGACGCGAAGCTCTTCTTCGGTATATCCAAATGCCCGCTGTCTACGAACGACAGATGAATGCGGATAGATGATGTGTTCGCGTGCTGGCAGATCAGAGAGTTTGACGAGACCATCTTGAAGCCACTGGCCATATGGTTGCGCAGTCGCTAGTTGATCCTTGATCTCATCATCTTCAATGATGCGACCAGCTTCGATATCAACAAGGAACATGCGACCAGGTTGTAGTCGGCCCTTGCGAACAACCTTCTCTGCCGGAATATCGAGCACGCCAACTTCAGAGGCGAGTACAACGAGACCATCATCTGTTACCCAGAACCGCGATGGGCGTAGACCGTTGCGATCAAGAACAGCACCTACTTGCTTGCCATCTGTGAAGGTTACACATGCTGGGCCATCCCATGGCTCCATCATCGATGCGTGGAATGCGTAAAAATCCCTACGCTCCTTCGACATCGTTGCATGGTTCTCCCACGCTTCAGGAATCATCATCAAGATGGAATGAGGAAGTGAACGGCCGCCGAGGTAGAGGAGCTCCAGTACTTCATCAAATGATGCGGTATCGCTACCTTCGGCATCGACGATTGGGAAGATGCGAGTGATATCACCGGGAATCACATCACTTGATAGCAAGGCTTCACGGGCACGCATCCAGTTGCGATTTCCCTTAACGGTATTGATCTCACCGTTGTGTGCGATAAAGCGATATGGGTGAGCGAGTGGCCATGATGGGAAAGTATTGGTGGAGAAGCGTGAGTGAACGAGTGCGAGCGGAGACTTTACGCGGGCATCGGAGAGATCTGGGAAGAATTCTTCAAGCTGGCCAGTAGTCAACATACCTTTGTAGACGATGGTCGCAGATGAGAGTGATGGGAAATAGATAGGAAGAGCATGTTCGATCCGCTTGCGGATAACAAAAGCAAGACGATCAAGATCAAGACCTGATTCACTCGCGCTGCCCGCGATAAAGATCTGCATGAACTTTGGCATGACTGAGAGCGCAGTCTTGCCCAAACCCGATGATTCAATAGGAAGTTCGCGCCAGCCAAGAACGGTTGCATTCTCTGATTCAACAATTTCACGGATTGCTTCGTAATCCGAGAAAGATGGATCGATAAAAGCGATACCAGTGGCATAGCTTCCAGCTGTCGGAAGGGTAAATCCAGCGACTTCACGGTAGAACTCATCTGGGATGCGGATCAGAATTCCCGCACCATCACCGCTATCTGGTTCGGCGCCTGTTGCGCCACGGTGTTCGAGATTGCGAAGTGCTTCGAGAGCCTGAGCGACGATCTCGTGTGTTGCGACCTTGTTCAGTGTTGCGACCAGAGCGACGCCACATGCATCATGTTCGTCGGCGGGGTTATAAAGCCCCTGTGAGGCGGGCAGTGCACTGAAAAGAGTCACGGTATCTCCCATTGTCATACATAAAGTGTTCAGCTAATTGCGAGTGAACGGGAGGGACGACAATGGCCCAGAACTTGAACTTCATTAACTGCCGCCAGGGGCTTCGGTGAAGCCGAGACCCTAAATCAGCGAGTAGGAAAGGCTACCAATTAGAGGCCAGAAAGGTGAACCAGCGAGCCAATTCCAGCCGTGATTGCCATGCCGATTCCGCCGCCAATTGTGACGCGCAAGATAGTGATCGGCAGCTTTGATCCTGAAAGGCGTGAGCTGATAGCGCCGGTCGCCGCAAGGCCGAGCAGGGTCGCGATCACGATTCCCATGGATTTGTGCGAGAAGTGCCAGAGTAGAGCGCCGAAGAGCGGCACGACTCCGCCGACGGTGTAAGAGATCGCTGAGGCAAGAGCCGCTTGAACCGGGCGCGCCTTGGTGTGCTCGAACTGCCCGAGTTCATCACGAAGATGAGCCTCAAGTGGGTCCTTCTCATGCATGACGCGAGCGACCTCTTTGGCGAGTTCAGGTGAAAGTCCGCGCTCGACGTAGATCTGGGCAAGCTCGGCCTCCTCGCCCTCTGGATCTGCAGCCAAGTGCTCGATCTCCATACGGCGATCACTCTCTTCAATATCACTCTGCGATTGAACCGAGATGTACTCGCCTACCGCCATCGACATAGCACCGGCAGCAATAGCTGCAACGCCAGTCACGGTAAGGCTAGCCTTTGGAGCAGCGGTTGCAATTCCGATCATTAACGATGCCGTCGCGACTAGGCCATCGTTGGCTCCCAAGACCGCAGCTCGTAGCCAACCCGAGTTATGAGTCTTGTGGTGGAGATTGCGCTGGTAGACATCTTCGATCATAAGGTGATGATACCTCGCTCATACTTTCGATGCCTGAGGTAAATGGTGAACGTAGCGAAAATTAATCCAAGCAGGCTCACCCACTCATTGAGGCGAAGCCCCAGGATGTGCTCGGCCTGATCAATTCGCAGATACTCCGTGCCAGATCGACCCAGGCAGTAGAGGGCGACATAGGCGAGGAAGAGGTTTCCCGGTTGGGTGCCCCAACGCTTCGTGAGGAAAATCAGAGCGATAGCACAGATTAATGACCAGAGCCCTTCATAGAGAAAGGTCGGGTGAAAGGTTGCATACTTTTCAAATCCGACCGGTCGAAGCTCGGGTGAAATCTTCAATCCCCACGGCAGTTGAGTGGGGCCCCCAAAGAGTTCGCCGTTAAACCAATTACCGATGCGTCCTATCGCCTGAGCAATCAATAGCCCGGGTGCAAGCGCATCTGCGAATTGCGCAAAGGTGAGCGATCGCTCACGCGATCTGAAACTGAGATATGCGGCGAGCGTGCCAAGAGCAATCGCACCCCAGATACCCATTCCGCCATCCCAGATCTTCACCGCATCAAGTGGGTGGCCATTACTTCCGAAGTAACGCTGAGGGGATGTGATGACGTGATAAAGCCTGCCGCCGATGATTCCGGCAGGGATTGCGAATATCGCGACATCGGTGATCTCATCTGGGTTACCACCATGGCGTGAGTAGCGAGTGCGCCCAATGACCATGGCAGCGATTACACCCACGAGAATGCAGATTGCGTAAAAATGTATTGTAAAAGGACCAAACGCCACCGCTGAGTGCGATGGCGTTGGGATAAAACTCTTCACTAGTGTTACTTGACTCCAACTGCTGCGAAATCTGCCTTCAGTGCAGTGAGATCTAAGTAATGAGCCTGGTTAAGTTGCTTACCATTGATAAACATTGTTGGAGTTGAGTTCACATTCTTCTTAGCAGCATCGGCCTCAACGTTGTTCGTCCAATTTGTATACTTTCCAGAGTCGATACACGATGCTGTCTTTTTACTGGTATCGCCGGCAGAGATCGCCAGTAATTTGAGAGATGTGTTTGTCCATGCCCCTGAGTTTTCATTTGCCGGCTGATTATTGAAGAGTGCCGTATGCATATCAAGGAATTTACCTGAATCTGCAGTGCATGCTGCAGCTGCCGCTGCGAGGATTGATTCCGGTCCAATAAAAGTCATTGGGTGGTAAACGATCTTAATCTTTCCAGCGCGGACTAAGTCGTTAACGTAGTTTCCGGAGACCATCTCAAATTCTTTGCAATGTGGGCATTGGAAATCTTCCCAAAGGTCCACTTGTACTTTGGCATCCTTATTGAGGACTACGCCGTAACCATTAGTTGCGGAGACGGAAGCGGGAATCGAGACCTTGCTATTTGTCTTATTTGAGAGGAACGAGAAGAGAACTCCGACGAGAACGACAAAGATGACCATACCAATCGCAATATTACGATTTGTGGTGTCCTTCGCCTTATTGATCTTCTTCTTATCGCTCACTGTTATCCCCTAGCTCTGATGTACTCTCAAATTTATCAATCCCAAACTTACCCTGCGGGAAGCGGTAGAGAAAAACGCCGGTCAGGGTGAGCCCCAGATCTCTCAGAATCTCCTGCAGATACTTAGTGTGACCCGCGGCCACCTGTCCCCCGCCGCCAAAGCAGCCACAATCAATTGAGAGCCCGCGCGCCCAGGCCTGCGAGATCGCCGCAACGAAGAGGAGCATCAGGGCTGCCCCAAAGAGTGCGCTATAGCGAACGGCCAAGCCGACAATAAGGAGAAGTCCAGCACCCATCTCAAACCATGGCAGAGCGAGTCCAAAGAAATTTGCGAGGGTGACAGGGAGCACGTCATAAGCACGCACTGCCATCTGAGCCTCTGCAGGTGACTTCGCCTTGAGATAACCCGCGAGAAGCAACACAACTCCCAGCAGGATGCGACATATAAGTGTGATCCAAGGTTGAAATTTCGAGAACGGCATTAGCGTCTGACTCCTGCTGAAAGTGATCGCGCTAATTCACGCACTCGAGTGCACGCCTCATCGATCGATCCGCTCTCTTGAACTTCGCGAATGAATGCCGATCCGACGATCACACCATCTGCGTAGTTTGCGACCTCGTGTGCCTGTGCTGCATTTGATACACCAAGACCCACGGCGATTGGAAGCGTACTGGTTTCGCGGATTCTCGCGACGAGCGATCTGGCATCTCCCGAGACAGATGTACGTGTACCAGTGACGCCCATCAGCGAGGCGGCATAAATAAATCCTGAACATTGCGATGTAACGAGCGGCATTCGATTATCAGAGGTGCTTGGTGCAATGACATAGATCCGGTTGATCTCTGAGTTTTCAGATGCTGCGGCCCAGCGTGCAGATTCCTCAACAGTCAGATCAGGTGTGATGACGCCAGATCCACCTGCTGCCTTGAGTGATTGCGCAAAGGCGTCCACTCCATATCTTTCAATGGGATTCCAATATGTCATTACTACCGCAGGCACGCCTAGCTTCGTCGTTTCAGCCATGAGATTAAAGACATCCGAAGCGCCAGTACCCTGCTTAAGAGATTGCTCAGCGGCGTTCTGGATAACCGGTCCATCCATTACTGGATCGCTATAAGGAAAACCGATCTCGATTGCATCTACGCCACCCTTGACCATCGCGGCAATAACTTTCGCGGAATCAGCGATTGTCGGAAAGCCTGCTGGCAGGTATCCAATCAGTGCAGCACGGTTCTCGGCCTTGGTCTTAATAAAGAGATCGGATAACGGTGTTGAATACGAGACCATTACAACGGAATCCCAAAGTACTGTGCCGCTGTCTGAACATCCTTATCGCCTCGGCCAGAGTTATTGATAAGCAAGATTGCATCCGGGCCAAGTTCGCGCCCGACAATGAGTGCACCAGCAAGTGCGTGCGCGGTCTCAATCGCAGGAATGATGCCCTCTGTCTTTGAAAGCAGTGAGAACGCAGCCATCGCTTCATCATCATTGATGGCACGGTACTCGGCTCGACCGATGTCGTGAAGATAGGCATGCTCAGGTCCAACACCTGGGTAATCAAGTCCAGCGGAGATGGAATGTGACTCAACGGTCTGGCCATTCTCATCTTGAAGCACATAGGTGCGAGTTCCGTGGAGTACTCCTGGAGATCCGCCAGTGATGGTTGCAGCATGCTTCCCCGATGCAACGCCACTTCCGCCTGCTTCAAATCCGATCAGACGCACATTCGCATCATCGATGAAGGGATGGAAAATTCCAATCGCATTTGAACCGCCACCTACACATGCGAGAACTGCATCTGGCAGGCGACCAACCTCAGCGAGCATCTGTGCACGCGCCTCAACCCCGATGACGCGATGAAAGTCTCGCACCATTTCGGGGAATGGATGAGGACCGGCAACCGTACCGAGCAGGTAATGGGTTGTTTCAACATTTGTTACCCAGTCGCGCATCGCTTCGTTGATGGCATCCTTCAATGTTCGTGAACCTTGAGTCACAGGAACAACTTCTGCACCGAGCAATTTCATTCGTGCGACGTTGAGAGCTTGACGCTTGGTATCTTCTTCACCCATGTAAACAACGCATTCAAGACCCATGAGTGCAGCGGCAGTCGCTGATGCAACGCCATGCTGACCCGCTCCAGTCTCAGCGATGATTCTCTTCTTCCCCATGCGCTTTGTGAGGAGAGCTTGACCAAGAACGTTATTGATCTTATGGCTGCCAGTGTGATTGAGATCTTCGCGCTTTAAGAAGATTCGTGCGCCACCTGCATGCTCAGCGAATCGCTTCGCTTCGGTAATAATGCTTGGCCGGCCCGTGTAGGTGCGGTGAAGTTCGGCGAGTTCGGCTTGGAAGGTTGGATCGTTCTTCGCAGCGAGGTGGGCTGCCTCAAGTTGATCGAGGGCACCGATGAGCGCCTCCGGAACGAATCGTCCGCCGTAACTGCCGAAGTGCCCAAGAATCGCTGACTCTTCTGTGCTCGCCTTGAGGTTCATGGTCTTAAAGTACCAGCAGGCTATAAGCCAAGCAGTCTGGATATTGCAGCTCGAGGATCGCCCGCTCGAACGAGCGTCTCCCCCACCAAAATTGCGTTCGCGCCGAGTTCTTCTACCGTCTCAACTTCCGAGCGCTCAGAGATTCCAGATTCGGCGACCTTGATGATTCCGGTTGGAATCATTGGTAGGAGTTCATGAAAAGCGGCCGGGCTTACATCGAGGGTCTTGAGGTTTCGAGAGTTCACGCCAATGATCTCTGGCTTTACTTCAAGTGCCCGCTCAAGCTCCTCTTCGTTGTGAATCTCGACCAAAACATCCATACCTAACTCTTTAGCCATTTGATGAAAGTCGATGTACTGGGACTGGGTCAATCCAGCCACGATTAATAAGAGTAAGTCTGCGCCGAGAATGCGAGACTCGATGACTTGATATTCAGTGACAATGAAATCTTTGCGGAGCATAGGAATATGGACGACCGAACGAACGTCGATGAAATCCTTAATTGATCCCTTGAAACGTCGCTCCTCAGTCAGGACACTGATCACTGACGCGCCGGCATCTTCATAGCTAAGCGCAAGCGAAGTCGGATCAGCAATCTCACTGAGATCTCCTTTGGATGGAGATGCCCTCTTCACTTCTGAGATGATCTTCATATCTATACCCGTGAGGGCGCTTTTGGCACCACGTAAATGACCAGCATCTCGTAGTTGAGCCTGAAGTTGTGCCATCGGTATCGAACGGCGATCGAGGTCTTCTAAGACGCCTTCAATGATCGAGGTAAGGACATCGCTCACAGCGTTGGATCCTGATCATCATTAAGAGCTGACCAAGGAGTTTGAGGCTTACGATCGTAGCGACGTTTCTTCTCGCTCTTCACGGAACGGCGCAAGAGTAATCCAGAGACGATGATCAAGGCCATCACCACGAAATTTTTGCTCATACTGTCCTCACTAAGTGATTTGAGGAAGCGATCGCGCCGAGTACTGCCGCTGCCTTATATTGGCATTCAAGATCTTCAGATTCTGCAACAGAGTCTGCGACGATGCCGGCTCCAGCTTGAACATATGCCTTGCCGTCTTTAAGAACTGCGGTGCGAATCGCAATACATGAATCAATATTTCCGCAGAAATCAAAGTATCCGATGGTTCCACCATAAATACCTCGACGAGTTGGCTCAAGGCGTTCGATGATCTCCATAGCTCGAGGCTTTGGCGCACCGGAGAGTGTTCCCGCTGGGAAGACTGCGAAGAGCGCATCTGCTGGAGTTGAATGCTTTGATAGTTTTCCAATCACGGTAGAGACGATATGCATCACATGCGAGTATCGCTCAAGGTGCATGAACTCAACAACTTCGACTGATCCTGGCTCACATACTCGCCCTAGATCATTTCGCCCAAGGTCGACGAGCATCAAGTGCTCGGCTCGCTCCTTCGGATCAGCCAAGAGCTCTTCACCGGTCCGTTGATCAATATCTGGATCCTGTGAACGTGGACGTGTGCCAGCGATCGGGTGGACCATAACTTCATCGCGTGAAATCTTTACCAGTGCCTCTGGGCTCGAACCAACGATCTCCAGTCCATCTTCAAATCTAAAGAGATACATATAGGGGCTCGGGTTGCGAAGTCGCAAGGTGCGATAGATATCGAAGGCATCGGCCGTTGCATCCATCGTAAAGCGTTGTGAGAGAACCACTTGGAAAGCTTCACCCGATCTAATCTCTTCTTTAATCTCTTCAACCTTCGATCGGTAATCATCCGATGAGATATTGCGCGTGAAGGCAGGCTCTACCTTTTCAAGTGGCTCCCAGATAGATGGTTCCGTTGGTGTATTAAGTGCTGCGACCATCTGCTCTAACCGAGCAAGTGATTCGTTGTAAGCCTCATCGATCCGTTCGGATGTTCCATCCCAATTGATCGCATTTGCAATCAATGTCAGTGAACCCGTGAGGTGATCAAAGACTGCGAGATCTGATGTAAGCATGTATGCGATCTCTGGCAGATCAAGATCGGCGCTTGCGATTGTTGGAAGCTTCTCGAGTCGTCTGACAATCTCATACCCGGCATA
>DAINQZ010000001.1:37398-48867 GCA_036742235.1 Candidatus Nanopelagicaceae bacterium
GTGAGTGGAGTCTCCTGATCGGCGAGGATTGAGCGCCATACTGGAATGACATTGTGTGAGGCGGCATGCTGACGAAACTCTTCAATCGTCATCATCAGCGAATATCGATCTCTCGATGGAAGCAAGTTTTTTCACCGGTGTGGCAGGCCGCGCCGGTCTGTTCAACTTTCAAGAGCACCGCGTCGCCATCGCAGTCGTATGAGATGGAGATCAAGCGCTGGGTATGGCCAGATGTAAGACCCTTCTCCCAGATTTCATTTCGGCTTCTACTCCAGTACGTGACTCGAGAGGTGCTCAACGTCTGCACCAGCGCCTCGCGGTTCATCCACGCGAGCATGAGGATTTCATCGCTCGTGGAATCTTGTGCGATCGCCGCAATCAGCTCACCGCGCAAAAAGAGCGCTTCGATCTCTTGTGGGATTTCGATAGGCGATGAGGACATATCCGTATTCTGCCCTATTTCTGGTTAGAGGCGGATTGAATAACCTCGCGCTGCTAAGTCTGTCTTAACGGCTTGAATCGTAAAGGTGCCAAAATGGAAGACGCTCGCTGCAAGCAGGGCGTCTGCGCCAGCATCTAGGGCGAGGGCGAAATCTTCGATCTTCCCGGCACCACCACTTGCAATCACTGGGACTGAAGCGACCGCACGAACAGCACGAATCATCTCCAGATCAAATCCATTTCCGGTGCCATCGGCATCCATGGAATTAAGAAGAATCTCGCCAACTCCTCGAGCAATGCCTTCTTCTACCCAAGCAAGCGCATCGGTGCCTGCGCTCTTTCGTCCACCATGGGTCGTTACTTCATACCCAGATGGTGTCTGCGCGCGTCTGGCATCTACAGAGAGGACCAGTACCTGATTACCAAAGCGATCAGCAATCTGATTAATAAGTGTGGGTTCTGAGATTGCCGCAGTATTGATAGAGACTTTATCTGCACCTGCTCGTAGAAGTTGATTAACATCTTCTACTCGACGGATTCCGCCACCAACGGTGAGCGGGATGAAGACTTGCTCCGCAGTACGGCTGACCATATCAAGGGTCGTTGAACGATCTTCTACTGAAGCTGAGATATCTAAGAAGGTGAGCTCATCCGCACCAGCATCACCGTAGAGTTTTGCAAGCTCAACCGGGTCACCTGCGTCACGCAGATTCTGGAAGTTCACACCTTTGACAACGCGCCCTCCAGCAACGTCGAGGCAAGGGATGATCCGTTTTGCCAGCATTAGCGGCAGGTCGCAATCGCTTCTTGCAATGTGAATGCACCGGCATAGAGCGCCTTGCCAACAATTGCTCCCTCGACACCAATGGCGGTGAGAGATTTGATGGCTTCAAGATCGGCGAGCGTCGATACGCCACCACTTGCCACAACTGGCTTTGTTGTAGCCGCGCATACCTCGCGAAGTAGCTCGAGGTTTGGTCCGGTGAGAGTGCCATCCTTTGCGACATCAGTCACGATATAACGAGCACAACCATCGCGATCGAGTCGCGCTAGCGTCTCAAAGAGATCTCCGCCTTCACGGGTCCAGCCGCGCGCAGCCAAGGTGTGGCCGCGGACATCAAGTCCAACTGCAATGCGATCACCGAATTCAGCAATTACCTTTGCAGTCCACTCTGGATCCTCAAGCGCTGCTGTACCAAGATTCACTCGCTCACAACCGGTCGCAAGGGCTCTGCGAAGTGATTCATCATTGCGAATGCCGCCAGAGAGTTCGACTCGAAGATCGACGCTCTTAATAACTTCTTCCAATAGTTGTGCATTGCTGCCGATACCGAATGCAGCATCCAAATCAACCAGGTGAATCCACTCCGCACCTGCAGCGAGGAACTCCAAAGCAACTTCACGTGGATCGCCGTATTGGCTCTCAGCGGCGAGTTCGCCTTGGACAAGTCGAACTGCCTTACCGCCTTTAACGTCGATCGCAGGTAATAATTCAAGTGAACTCATAGGCTCGTAACCCAATTCTGAATAAGTTGTGCGCCAGCTCGCCCACTCTTCTCTGGGTGGAATTGAGTTGCGCGTACATGGTCTCGTTCGATAGCGGCGATAAAATTCTCCCCATAGTGTGCGGTAGATATAGCTGCCCCAGCGACTTCGCCCTTCGCTGCATAGGAATGAACGAAGTAGAAGGACTCTTCCTCAACTCCACGAAGGAGCACTGAATCTGCTGCAGCTACAACCGTATTCCAGCCAATATGCGGAAGTACAGGTGCTTCGATCGGTGAGACTTCACCTTCAAAGATTCCTACTCCGCTGTGGTTGCCCTTTTCGACTCCTGAGGTGAAGAGGATCTGCATCCCGACACAGATTCCTAAGGTTGGTCCGCCATCTGCCACGCGCTTTTGGATTAACTCAACGCCATTGATTGCGTGCAGTTGTTCCATGCAGGCTCCGAAGGCACCGACACCTGGTACCACTAAACCATCAGCCGCGAGTGCGACTGCAGGATCAGAAGTAATGAGAACGGTCTTCCCTGTAAGTTCAAAGGCGCGCTGCGCCGAACGAAGGTTCCCCGATCCGTAGTCGAGAATCGCTATCAAAGAACGCCTTTTGTGGATGGAATGCCTGCAACGCCATCGCGAGAGACGGCATCGCGAAGTGCTCGTGCAACCGCCTTGAACTGCGCTTCAAAGACGTGATGTGCATTTCGGCCTTCTAGAACTCTTACGTGGAGTGCAATGTGAGCCTCGGCAACAATAGATTCCCAGATGTGGCGACCAAGAGTTGTATCAAAGGTTCCGATGAGTTCGACGATCTCAGGTTGACGATGGACAAGATATGGGCGACCAGAAAGGTCAACAGCAGCCTGTACGAGAACCTCATCCAATGGGACCATCGCATCACCAAAGCGTCGGATGCCTGCCTTATCGCCAAGTGCCTCGCGCAGCGCCTGTCCAAATGCGAGCGAGGTATCCTCCACGCTGTGGTGTGAATCGACATCAACATCGCCCTTGGTGAGAACAGTGAGATCAAAACCTGAGTGCTTACCAAGTTGAGAGAGCATATGGTCGAAGAATGGAACGCCGGTCTCAACGTTGATCTGACCGCTACCGTCGAGATTGATTTCGACGCGAACGCTAGATTCTTTAGTCTCGCGAAGAACCGTGGCTACTCGAGCTGTTTGTGCGCTCATCACTCCTCTTTCTTGTAATTTCTTCTGACTCTAGGTGCTTATTATGACTCAAGTGCGTGGATTGCCGCCAAGAATTCATCATTCTCGGCTGGAGTTCCGATCGTGACTCGCAAGTAGCCCTCAAGTCCAACATCTCTGATGAGAACGCCTCTATCGACGATGGCTTGCCAGGTATCTTTGCTCGAAGCTACAAATCCAGAGAAGAGTATGAAGTTCGCTGCGCTCGGTAGTGGCTTAAGTCCCGCCAAAGTCAGCGCTGCTCTTACACGTTCGCGCTCAACTTTGATCTCATCCAAGCCAGCCTGAAGTACTCCAGCATGCTCGATTGCGACTTGTGCAGCCGCTTGAGTCAGAGCGCTGAGGTGATATGGCAAGCGAGTAACGAGCATTGCATCAATTACCGCCGGGTTCGCCACAAGATAACCGAGGCGAACTCCTGCAAAGGCGAAGGCCTTGCTCATGGTGCGAGAGACAACGACATGTGGGTAGCGACGAATGAGAGTTACTGCTGATTCTTCATCAGAGAATTCCGCATATGCCTCATCCACTACTAAGAGCGCACGAACATCCCCGGCGGCTTGGGCAATCTCTTCGATATCAGCCAGAGAAGTAGGAGTACCCGATGGATTATTCGGTGTTGTGAGAAAGACAAGAGCTGGCTTCACTTCACGAATTCCAGCTGCTGCACCATGAGCATCGATTCCGAACTCTGAATTACGGCTACCAACGATCCATGAAGTACCCGTGATATTTGCGATCATCGGATGCACTGAATACGAAGGTGAGAAACCTATTGCTGTTCGGCCCGCTCCCCCGAAGGCAAGAAAGAGCGTCTGAAGAATTTCATTACTGCCATTGGCAGCCCAGATATTGCGTACGTCGAAGAAGGTTTTGGAGGAAGTATTGATATATCCAGCAAGCGCGCTCCGAAGTGCAACTGCATCGCGATCCGGATATCGGTTGAGCCCTTCTGCGATTGAAGCAATGGCATCCATCATGGCATCGCGAACTTCTGTAGGAAGTGAATTCGGGTTCTCGTTTGTATTCAGTGAGATCAACTCGGGGCGTTGCGGCGCGCCATAAGGCGATGAACTTCGGAGATTGCTTCGAAGCGGCATCCAGGTAGGCCACTTATTTGAATCGTGGTTCTCCATTAGTGGCCCTCTCCTAGATTCTCAACGCGAACACTGATCGCTTCGCCATGCGCTGGTAGATCTTCAGCATGAGCGAGCGTGATGACATTCTGTGCGATCTCCAGAAATGCGCCTTTGTCATATTCAATAAAGCTCACACCGCGCAGAAAGCTCTGTACGGATAGCCCGCTTGAGTGACAGGCGCATCCACCAGTAGGAAGCACATGGTTTGAACCAGCGGAGTAATCTCCGAGTGAGACCGGTGAGAATCGACCCAAGAAGACCGCGCCAGCATTTCTAATTTTCGCAGCGACCGAACGAGGGTCTGCAACAATCAACTCGAGGTGCTCTGCCGCATAAGCATTCACTACATCGATTCCTTGTTCGAGTGAATCGACTAAGACCAAGGCAGATTGAATACCAGAGAGTGCAATCGTCACTCGCTCGTGGTGCTTGGTCTGTGCACTTCTCGCTTCGAGCTCGACTCGAACTTCGCGAAGAAGTGTCTCTGACGTTGTCACCAGAACAGAGGCTGCAATCGTGTCATGTTCTGCTTGGCTGATGAGATCAGCTGCAACTTCACTTGCAATCGCACTCTCATCTGCGAGAACCGCAATCTCAGTAGGGCCAGCTTCGGAATCGATTCCGATCTTGCCGCGAAGGGCGCGCTTTGCTGCGGCGACATAGATATTGCCTGGGCCAGTGACCATGTCGGCGCTCTCGCAGAGACCCTCAACACCATAGGCGAACATCGCAACCGCTTGCGCGCCACCAACTGCATAAACCTCTGTGATTCCAAGTAATGCGCAGGTAGCAAGGATCGTTGGATGCGGGTAGCCACCATTCTCGATCTGCGGCGGTGAGGCAACAGCGATGCTTGCGACTTTTGCAATCTGCGCTGGAACAACATTCATGATGACCGAACTTGGATAGACCGCACGGCCACCTGGGACATAGAGCCCAACGCGATCCACAGGGATCCAACGTTGTTCGACGCTCGCGCCGGTGACAACCTCGGTTCGGGTGACACCTCTAGCTTGGTCAGCATGGACCTTTGTCACTCGACGAATCGCCTCTTCAAGTGCAGTGCGAACCTTGGGATCAAGTGTTGAGAGTGATTCAGTGATCACTGACTCTGGAACTCTGATCTGCGGTGGCATTACTCCGTCGAACTTCTCTCCCAAGGCGATGAGATCAGCCTCGGTGCCATTCTTCACTTGCTCCAGGATTGGTTCGATCGCCCGCATAGCGGTTGCAATATCTAACTGAGCTCGAGGCAACTTAGCTTGATAGGCGGATTTAGAGAGCCGTGAGCCACGAAGGTCGACGGTTCGGATATCAAGGAATTTGTTGCTCACGGGGCAAGTCTAGAGGTTCGCTCCCCCTATTCGGCACGGCAATTTTGGTACTCGCTCACGGCTACGAGAGCAGGCAGTCCGCACCCAGAATCTGCTTCAAATCGGCAGAAAGGCTTGGCGATGAAGTCACGCGCAACTTATCGTCGATCGTCATCACAGTGCTGCCCTTGCCATCTTCAATGCGAAGATGGACTTCACGGTTGCCAGGGTGTGATCGAAGAATCTCTTTCATTCGCTCCACAATCGGAGCGGTAACGCGAGCAGAGTCCATGGTGATCACGACCGGACCAGTTGGTGCTGCACTGACATCAGGCATCGACATATCAAGAGCGGTGATACGAACATTCTCTTCGCGGCGATCGATTCGGCTACGAATAACAACAACCCGATCCTCCACGAGATTCATCGCGTGAGTCGTATAGGTATTGGCAAAGAACATCACATCTGCTGAGCCTTCAAGATCTTCGATCGTGACGATCGCCCATGAATTGCCATTCTTCGAGACTTTTCGTTGCACCTGCGTAACAAGGCCGCCGATAGAGACAACCGCATCATGTCCAACCGAATCATCTGAAAGGCCAGAGATAGGCATATCGACAGCTGCGCGAAGGATATGTTCGACTCCAAAGAGTGGGTGGTCAGAGACATACAGTCCGAGCATCTCGCGTTCATAGCTGAGGAGAAGTGATTTCTCCCATTCATCTTTTGGAATATCTAATTCAACGCCGCTCACAGACGAATTCTCTTGCGTAGCTCCAAAGAGATCGTACTGACCTATCGACTCTGCTCGCTTGCTCTCCATCACCGAATCAATTGCAGTGAGGTAGACCATCATCAAGCCACGGCGACTATGACCGAGGGAATCAAAGGCGCCTGATTTAATCAGAGATTCAATCGTTTTCTTATTGCAAACTTGTTGATCTACCTTCACCAAGAAATCGCCGAATGATGTGTAGCGGCCCTTCTCCTTGCGAGCAGCAACGATCGAGGCAGTGACATTCTCACCAACGTTGCGGATAGCGCTGAGTCCAAAACGGATATCAGTACCGCGTGGGGTGTAATCCGACTCTGATTCGTTGACATCCGGAGGCAGGACCTTGATACCCATACGGCGGCATTCGCTGAGGTAGAGCGCGCTCTTATCTTTATCATCGCGAACGCTCGTCAGCAGCGCTGCCATATATTCCGTTGGGAAATTAGCCTTTAAGTAGGCAGTCCAGAAGGAGACCACGCCGTAGCCAGCACTGTGTGCGCGGTTAAAGGCGTAATCAGCGAATGGAATCAAGGTCTCCCAGAGTTTTGCGATTGCACCCTTGGAGAAGCCGTTCTCAACCATGCCAGCTTCGAAGTTCACAAACTCTTTATCCAGAATCTCTTTCTGCTTCTTACCCATCGCCTTACGCAAGAGATCTGCGCGGCCAAGTGAGAACCCAGCAACTTTCTGCGCGATCGCCATTACCTGCTCTTGATAAACAATCAAGCCATAGGTATTTCCTAGAATTTCAGCGAGTGGTTCGGAAAGCTCGGGGTGAATAGCCACAACGGGCTTGCGCTTATTCTTTCGATCGGCGTAGTCATTGTGCGCATTAACGCCCATAGGACCAGGTCGATAGAGCGCAATCACCGCAGAGATATCTTCGAACGAATCGGGGGCCATCTGGCGGAGAAGTGCGCGCATCGGGCCACCATCGAGCTGGAAGACACCGAGTGTGTCGCCACGGCCAAGAAGTTCAAAGGTCTTCTGATCTGCTAGTTCAAGATCCTCGAGAACAACATCGACACCCTGATTCGCCTTGATATTGAGTAAGGCTTCATCCAAGACAGAGAGGTTGCGAAGTCCCAAGAAGTCCATCTTCAAGAGACCGATCGCTTCACAGGCGCCCATATCGAACTGAGTAATGATTGCGCCATCTGCTTCACGACGGTGAATTGGAATCACATCGAGTAGCGGGTACTTACTTAAAATAACTCCAGCGGCATGGACACCTGATTGGCGCTTCAAACCTTCAAGGCCGCGTGCGGTATCAACGATCTTCTTCGAATCAGGATCGGTCTCATACATCGCACGGAATTCACCGGCTTCGCCATATCGCTCATCTTTAGGATTGAAGATGCCAGAGAGCGTGATGTCTTTACCCATGACGGTGGGAGGAAGCGCCTTTGTGAGCTTCTCGCCACTGACGTACGGATATCCAAGAACGCGAGTGGAGTCTTTAAGCGCTTGCTTCGATTTAATATTGGAGTAAGTAATGATCTGAGCTACTCGGTCCTCACCATACTTCGCAGTGGCATAGGCGATCATCTCGCTACGGCGTCTTTCATCGAAGTCCAAGTCGATATCAGGCATTGAGATACGTTCAGGATTGAGGAAGCGCTCGAAGAGTAAGCCGTGGCGGATCGGATCAAGTTGGGTAATGCCGAGTGCGTACGAGACAAGAGATCCCGCTGCAGATCCTCGACCTGGACCGACGCGGATTCCAACTTCACGAGCATGTTCGCAGAGGTCAGCGACCACTAAGAAGTAGCCAGGAAAACCCATGCTGATCATGGTGGAGAGTTCGTATTCAAGTCGCTCTTGATATTCGACTGGCAATTCTCCGCCGAGGCGCGCTTTCATGCCCTCGGTCGCACGCTTACGTAACCATGAATCCTCGGTCTCACCGGCAGGCACATCAAATTGCGGAAGCAGGTTCTCGTGATCGCGCATCGTTGTGTTGCAACGTTCGGCGATCAGCAAGGTGTTATCGCAGGCGCCCTCGAGTTCAGAGAAGGCTTCTCGCATCTGGGCAGCGGTCTTGAGGTAGAACTCATCGTTATCAAATTTAAATCGCTTTGGATCTGCGACGGTCGAGCCACTCTGCACGCAGAGAAGTGCTGCGTGGGCGCCGGCATCCTCATGCTTCGTATAGTGCAGATCGTTAGTGGCAAGAAGTGGCAGTCCGAGATCTTTGCCAAGTTTGAGAAGGTCAGCCTTCACTCGGGTCTCGATCTCAATTCCATGGTCCATTACTTCAAGGAAGAAATTCTCTCTTCCAAAGATATCGCGGAGCTCACTCGCTGCTTGCCTAGCCTCTTTATAGGCTCCCATACGCAATCGCGTCTGCACTTCCCCACCAGGACATCCCGTTGTTGCGATGATCCCTTTGGAGTACTGCGCGAGTAGCTCGCGATCCATGCGCGGCTTGTAATAGAAACCTTCAAGTGAGGCGAGAGATGAGAGGCGGAAGAGATTTCCGAGTCCCTCATTATTTTCAGCGAGCAGCGTCATGTGGGTATACGCGCCACCACCTGAGACATCATCTTCGCCGCCATCGGCCCACTTCACTCGACTCTTATTAAATCGTGAGTCTGGTGCTACATAAGCTTCAATTCCGATAATCGGTTTAACGCCGGCTTTACGGGCCTGCTTATCAAATTCATAGGCACCGAAGACATTTCCGTGATCAGTAATCGCAATCGCTGGCATCTCAAGTCTGGCGACCTCGTTAACGAGTTCTTCAACACGTGCAGCACCGTCGAGCATCGAGTACTCGGTATGTACGTGGAGGTGGACGAAACTATCTGACACGGTTGGTGAGATTACTACTGTGTCTTAGTCGCGCTCTTGATTGGCCTCGAGCAGGCTCAACGTGCGTGTCAGGTCGGCGGGATACGGCGAAGCGAAGGAGAGGGCGGCGCCAGTGATTGGGTGGGTAAGCGAGAGCTCCTTGGCATGAAGCCATGGGCGGGTCATCTCAAGTCGATCGGCAATCGTGTGGTCTGCGCCATAGGTCAGATCCCCTACAAGCGGATGGTGGAGCGCTGAGAAGTGGACGCGGATCTGGTGGGTGCGTCCGGTCTCTAATTCAATCTCCAACAATGAGACAGCGCGGAAATATTCGAGCGCCTTGTAATGGGTGATGCTGGGCTTACCTTCAGAGACGACAGCAAAGCGATAATCCTCTTTTGGGTGGCGATCGATAGGTGCATCAATGGTTCCTTCAGTGGGATCCATATGTCCTTGGACAAGTGCGTGATAGACCTTGCCTACTGTTCGATCTCTAAATTGATCTTTTAAGTGTGCATATGAAGCTTCATCTTTTGCAACAACCATAAGACCAGTTGTTCCAACGTCGAGGCGGTGCACAATTCCCTGTCGTTCGGCGGCGCCACTTGTCGAGACGTTATATCCAGCGGCGATGATCGCGCCAATAACAGTTGGGCCAGTCCATCCTGGACTTGGATGTGCGGCAACTCCTGCTGGCTTATCGATCACAATAATATGGTCATCGTTATAGATGACACTGAGGCCCTCGACCGGAGTTGGAGTCAGTGTTGGTTCACTCTTCGCTGCAGGCATAAGAATCTCTAGGAGATCGCCAGTTCCGACCTTGTCGGATTTTCCAAGCGGCTTACCCTTGCGAGTTACTTCGCCAGCTTCAAGAAGTAGAACAACGACTGAACGTGAAAGGCCCAAAAGACGTGCGAGTGCGGCATCGCTGCGCTCCTGATCCAACCCCTCTGGGATGGAAAGGATCTTTACTTCGCGCTCACTCATTATCTCCGCCTTTACTCGTTCCATCAGTACTGCTTTCAGATGGAATATTCCTCATAACGAGAATCGCCACAAGCACTGCTCCGACAACAATAGAGGAATCTGCGAGATTAAATGTCGGCCAATGAGGTAGTTCAATCCAATCAACGACCTGCCCAGAGAGAGCTCCTGGTGGGCGAAAGATCCGATCGAGGAGATTTCCCGTTATCCCGCCAACAACAAGGCCAGCCGCAGTTATCCATGCGCGATTATTCATTCGCCAGGCTCGAACGAGAATGAGAGTGGCGACCGCCAGCCCAAAGGCGCTCAGATATGTAGTCCGATTCGTTGCAATGCTGAAAGCGGCGCCAGAGTTATAGACCAGATGGAGTTGGAGAAATGTGCCAAGGAGTCGAACCGGGTTATCGCTTAAGGTAGCGAGCGCAAGCGACTTACTGGCAGAGTCGATCCCAGCAACGAGGAAGATTGTGATGAGGAGCCGACGCCGTGAAGCGATCAGCGGCGTTCTTCTTTTTGCTTGCATGCCATGCAGAGGGTCGCACGAGGGAATACCTGAAGTCGTGCCTTTCCAATCGGATTGGAGCACTCCTCGCATCGGCCATAACTCTTTGAATCAATACGTTCGATGGCTCGCTCGGTCTGCAAGACCATATCGCGGGCGTTATAGACAAGCGACATCTCGTGTTCGCGTTCGAAGGTCTTCGTACCGGCATCAGCCTGATCGTCTCCTGCACCTACACCTGCAGAGACAATAAGGTCTTCCATCTCGCCCTCTGCTTCACTGAGTTCGGCCTTCAAGCGAACGAGATCCTTTGCCAACTCGGTGCGCATCGCCTTCAGCTCTGCTGCCGTCCAGACGCCTTCACTCTCACCAATAACAAATGGAGCTGGAGCTGCCTTGATTGGCTTCAATGGTGCAACCTTCTTGCCAGCCTTAATCGGACGTGGTGGAGGCGGCATTACTAACCGGCGTTCTTCAACAACAACTTCTGGTCCATTATTTACTTCACGAGGAGTCACGGTGATAGTGGTTGAATCACCTGTTGTGGTGCTCTGAAGCTTGGCAGGAAATGGCTTACCTGGTGCCTTCTTCTTAGCCAGTTGTGGCTTCACAATATTTGGTGAGCGGACTGCGGCTGCCTTCTTTACTGGTGCGGCTGCAACCTTCTTAGCAGGGGCTTTCTTTGCCGGCGTGGCCTTTTTGGCAGGAGCAGCCTTCTTTACTGGCGTGGCCTTCTTGGCAGGAGCAGCCTTCTTTACTGGCGTGGCCTTCTTTACTGGCGTGGCCTTCTTTACTGGCGTGGCCTTCTT
>DAINQZ010000001.1:48967-69650 GCA_036742235.1 Candidatus Nanopelagicaceae bacterium
TTACTGGCGTGGCCTTCTTTACTGGCGTGGCCTTCTTTACTGGCGTGGCCTTCTTTACTGGCGTGGCCTTCTTGGCAGGTGCCGCTTTCTTTACTGGTGCGGCCTTCTTAGCAGGACTCTTACCCGAGATCAATTTGTTCAATGCTTTTGCCACTGCCTTCTTCATGGTTACCTCTTTGGGTTCCTCTGCGAGAGGGACAGGCTAGAACGGATACGAGCCGAACGCCAACTTCGCCGCGCTAGACTTCCCCTCTTACTCCCCCGCGAGCCTACGCAGCGCTCAGAGGGTGGGTCTCTCACGAGACACGTTGAATAGGAAGGGCTATCACCTTGGATAGAGCAGAACCGGGCACCTTTAAGGCTCTCGCTCCCGCCATCGACCTACCTAGCACCGAGCACGCCATCTTAAATTTCTGGGAAGAGAATTCGATCTTCGCCAAGACGATTGCTGCGCGTGAAGGATCCCCTCGCTGGACCTTCTACGAGGGCCCACCAACCGCAAATGGAAAACCCGGCACCCACCATATTGAAGCGAGAGTCTTCAAGGATCTCTTCCCCCGTTATCAGACGATGAAGGGCAATCAAGTCATCCGCAAAGCTGGTTGGGATTGCCACGGTCTACCAGTTGAGATTGCAGTTGAAAAAGAACTTGGTTTTAGCGGCAAGGGCGATATCGAAAAGTATGGCATCGCCGCCTTCAATGAGAAGTGTCGTGAATCAGTACAACGCCACGTCGGTGAATTTAGTCAGATGACTCGTCGTATGGGCTTCTGGGTTGATTTCGACGAGGCTTATTGGACGATGTCACCAGAGTATGTCGAGAGCGTCTGGTGGTCACTGCAACAGATCTTCAAAAAGGGCCTCCTTGTTCAGGATCATCGCGTTGCACCTTACTGTCCGCGTTGTGGAACCGGTCTATCCGATCATGAGTTAGCTCAAGGGTATGAAACGGTTCAAGATCCTTCGGTCTACGTCAGATTCAAAGCAACCTCAGGTATCGCTGCCGAGCACGGCGCATCCTTCTTGGTCTGGACAACAACTCCTTGGACCCTCGTCTCAAATACCGCAATCGCAGTTAATCCATCTGTGAATTATCAGATCATTGAAGTGAAGAACGAGGAAGGTTCCGAACGGTTAGTCGTAGCTGAGAACCTCGTCCCAACGATTGCCAAGCCCGAAGATATCTCGGTGATCGCCAATGTTCTGGGTCGTGAATTAGAGCGCTCTACCTATGTGCGCCCATTTGATCTCATCGAGATTCCAGATGCTCATTTCATTGTTCTTGCAGAGTACGTCACCATTGAAGATGGAACTGGTCTAGTTCACCAAGCACCTGCATTCGGTGCCGACGATCTCCAGGTCTGCCGCTCGTACGGTCTTCCAGTAGTTAACCCGGTTGCTCCTGATGGCACCTTCCTTCCAGAAGTTGGCTTAGTCGGCGGAATCTTCTTCAAAGAGGCCGATAAGGTGCTGATTAAGGATCTCAAAGCGCGCGGCCTCATGTTTAAGCACACCCAATATGAGCACTCCTATCCGCATTGCTGGCGCTGCCACACTGTTCTTATCTATTACGCGCAACCTTCTTGGTATATCCGCACCACCGCGATTAAAGATGCGTTGCTTCGCGAGAATGCAAAGACTGATTGGCACCCAGAGACTATTAAGACGGGCCGCTTTGGAGATTGGCTCAACAACAATATTGACTGGGCTGTTTCGCGTAATCGCTACTGGGGAACTCCCCTACCGATCTGGCGCTGCCCTGAAGGCCATCTCTACTGCGTTGGTTCACTCGCTGAGCTTTCAGCCTTGAGCGGCAAAGAGCTCTCGGCAACGGATCCACATCGTCCATTTGTTGATGACATCACCATTCCATGTACTGAATGTTCCGAGACCATGGTTCGAGTCAATGAAGTCATCGACTGTTGGTACGACTCTGGCGCAATGCCATTTGCCCAATGGGGCTACCCCCACAAAGCCGGCTCGGTCGAGAAGTTTGAAGCCGCTTATCCAGCAGATTTCATCGCCGAGGCGATCGACCAAACTCGCGGCTGGTTCTACACGCTGATGACTATCGGAACCCTCGTCTTCGATCAGAGCTCGTACGAAACAGTGCTCTGCCTGGGCCACATCCTTGATAAGGATGGCCGCAAGATGAGTAAGCATCTAGGAAATGTCCTCGAACCTATTCCGCTCATGGATCAGCACGGCGCAGATGCGGTCCGTTGGTACATGCTCGCAGCAGGTTCGCCATGGTCATCGCGTCGTGTTGGCCATGATGCGCTCTCTGATGTTGTTCGTAAGACCCTTCTTACCTACTGGAACACCGTCTCCTTCTTCGCGCTCTATGCGAAGGCTGCTGATTTCACTTTAGATCAGGCTCCGGCAACGCCTTCGACTGCCACGATGGATCGTTGGATCCTCTCTGAACTCAATCAGTTGATCAAGGAAGTGGATCAGGCTTACGCAGATTTCGATTCCCAGCAGGCGGGTAAGTTACTCGCGGCCTTCATCGATGATCTCTCTAACTGGTATGTCCGTCGTTCTCGCCGTCGCTTCTGGGATGGCGATGCTGCCGCGCTTACCACCCTCTTTGAGGCGCTCAAGGTGCTCACTCAATTACTCGCACCGATGATTCCATTTATCACCGAGCATGTCTGGCAGGAGTTGATCCGCACCGCTGATCCGAAAGCTGCAGAATCTGTTCACCTCACCGACTTCCCAGTCGCACAATCGGCAATGATTGATCGCGATCTCTCAGCGTCAGTGCAACTTTCACGGCGTCTCGTTGAACTCGGCCGAGCAGCTCGCGCTGAGTCGAAGATCAAGATCCGTCAGCCGCTGGCCCGCGCTCTCGTGGCGGCGCAAGGTTTCAACGCCATGGATCCTGAAATCCGTGCGCATATCGCCGATGAATTAAATGTTTTGCACCTTGATGATCTAGCTACCGCTGATGGTGATCTCGTTGATGTCTCTATCAAGGCAAACTTCCGAACAATCGGTGCTCGTTTCGGTGGCGATGTCCAGTCAATCGCTAAGGCGCTAATGGCTACCGACCACACTGAGACTGTCAGAACCATTCGAAGCGCCGGAAATCTCACCCTTGCCTATGATGGCAAGAGCGCAGTTCTCGAACTCGATGATCTCGTCATCACCGAGACACCTAAGAGTGGCTGGTCTGTAGCCTCACATGCAGGTGAGAGTGTGGCACTCGATCTAGAGCTGACACCAGTGTTGATCCAATCAGGGCTTGTCCGAGAGATCATTCGAGCAATCCAAGAAGAACGTAAAAACTCTGACTTTGATATCTCAGATCGAATCACGGTCGCATGGAACGGCACTGAAGAAGTGATCGCAGCGATCGCAGCTCAATCAGAATTTATCTGTGGTGAGGTCTTGGCAACAGCGATCTCACGCGATGAGGCTCTTGCAATCACTGATACTGAGACCGGAATTGCACTCTCGTTGCGGAAGAGTCTCTAACTCTTTATCAAGAAGGTTTTACAGCCTTGCAAGAAAGTTTGAGAGCATCTGCACGACGATAAAGATCAAGATAAATGAGAGATCGACCGCTACTGGGCCGAGGCGAAGTGGCGGAATAAAGCGACGAACAAATCGGACTACTGGATCGGTGATTGCATAGATTGCTTCAGCGATAGCCAGCAAAATCCCCTTAGGGCGCCACTGAGGTGCAAAGACTCGGGCGTAATCAAGGATCAATCGACCGAAGAGTGAGAGAACAAAGAGGCGCAGTACTAATCGTAAGAGAAAAGCGATGAGTGACAAGGTCTGGCTCTACTCAGCTCTGGTTAAAGAAGCTCGCCTCTGCTGCAGCAACTTTATGTTCAGATGAGACTCGAACATTTGCTGGAGTGAGGAGAAAGACCTTTGAGGTGACGCGCTCGATACTTCCATGGTGGCCGAATACGAGGCCTGATGCGAAGTCAACGATTCGCTTACGCTCTGAATCATCCATATCAGTCAGGTTCATAAGGACAGGTTGTCCTTCACGGAAGTGCTCACCGACAGTGCGCGCCTCGCTGTAGAAACGTGGATGGATCGTAAAGATTGAATCAAGAATTGGTAACTCGGTCTGCATGACTGGTGCTGCAGATACTGGGGATACTGGTGAGACTGGCGTGACGCGCTGACGAATCGCAGAGTCGGTCACACGTATTGATGCTGGTGGGGTGACGCGCACGCTCTTCTGAGGAATCTCAAGCGCTACGGTCGTTTCGAAATCTGCCTCATCATCAACGAGTCCGAGGTAGCCAGCGATCTTCTTTAGTCCTTTTGCCATACGAGAAGTTTATGCGGGAGTCGGGCGTGAACCGAGGATTGAACTACCCACCCGAATATGTGTCGCTCCGGCTCTTATCGCCGCTTCAAAATCTCCACTCATTCCCATTGAGAGTTGGAAAAGCCCATGACCTGTCGCTAACCACGCTATGTCTGCAAAGGCGGTCGTGGGTTCGGCCGAAATCGGCGGCACGGTCATTAAGCCAAGGAGATTGAGATGCGGAAAGTGGTGTAGCTCATCTAAAAATCCTCCGAGATCGCCTGGCTGGATGCCCCCGCGATCTTCACGCGCTGGCTCTAAGTTAATTTGAATGAAGAAATCACGACTCTGCTCCATCTCATCCAAAATTCGATCGAACTTTGCGGCGTGGTCGAGCGAATCAAGTGAGTGGATTACCTCAGCCCAACTGAGAAGAGATCGAATCTTCCGTCCTTGAATCTGGCCTTGAAAGTGCCAGGTGGCTTCCTCCCCCAAGCCTTTCGATTTCTCCGCACCCTCATCATCTCTATTCTCGCCAAAGTGGCGGACTCCAAGATCGTATAAATGTTGCACATCATCGAGTGGAAAGAATTTTGTTACGGCGATCAGCGTGACCTCCTTGGGATCGCGGCCGACGCTCTCTGCCGCAGCGCTGATCCGTTCGTTAACCGATTGAAGATTGGCGCGCAGCTCCTCTAGTCGGCTCTTCACAGCGAGATAACTCCTGCTTGCCGACCGATCGCCTTATCGCGGCGATAAGAGAAGAACTGAGAACTTTCGAGGGTGCAGAGTCCTAGCGCATGGGTCTCAATCCCCCGTTCGCGAAGCAAGGCGATTGTCCCGCGCGGCAGATCTAAGGAATGTTGTTCAACGCTGGTCACAGAACCTGGGAAGAAGGTCGTCACCTCGTCATACATCTCTGGGGAAACTTCATAACAGTTACCGCAGATCGAAGGTCCGAGCCAAGCAAATATTCCAGTTGCGCCCAGCCCTTCCATGACATCAAGGGTCTTATCGATAATGCCATTCGTCATGCCCACTCTTCCGACATGGACTGCAGCAACGCATGTAGGAGAGCTCAATAAGAGCGGAATGCAATCGGCAACGAGTACAGCAAGTCCCAAACCAGGTTGCTGCGTCACTAACGCATCAGCATCCGGATCAATCTCGCTCGCGGCATTAACCATCACGACCGTATTGCTATGAGTTTGGTTCATAAATTGAAGGGATTCCAGATGAAGATCACGTTGAAGATCTCCGCGATTCCGGAGAACCCGATCCCGATCATCACCAGTATGGAGCGCCAAATTATTCGGGGCAGATGTGAAGTGAATATTTGGCATGAAGTAGTACTACTTCATAAAGTCAGGCACATCGACATCATCGTCACCTTGAGCTACGAGCTCTTCAAAGGTGATCTTTCGTCGAGGTGATTGAACAGTGGGAATGCCACCGGTGTTCTCATTGATGCCAAGATCGAGCGCTACCGCTAATGGATCATTTGCTCGGATCGGATCGGCCTGACCAGAGAGGGTTGCTGCATCGATAACTGGCATCTCGACCTTCTTTGGCTCGCCACCATCGAAACCAGCAGCAATAACAGTGATACGCACTTCGTCGCCAAGGGCATCGTCGATGACAGCACCGAGGATGAAGTTCGCATCCTTATGCGCATGCTTCTCTACCATCTCGGCTGCCTCAGAGAGCTCGAAGAGTCCAAGATCGGATCCTCCGGCGATCAACATCAAGACGCCACGAGCGCCATCGATAGAGGCTTCAAGGAGTGGACTTGCAATCGCAAGTTCGGCTGCGCGTATCGCACGAGCCTCACCTCTCGCCGAACCAATTCCCATAAGAGCCGAGCCAGCGCCAGCCATCACGCTCTTCACATCTGCAAAGTCGAGATTGATCAATCCTGGGGTTGTAATGAGATCAGTGATTCCCTGAACGCCAGCGAGAAGGACGGCATCCGCACTCTTAAATGCATCCACCGTTGTGATGGTGCGATCTGAGATTGCAAGAAGTCGATCATTTGGAATAACAATAAGTGTGTCCACTTCTGCACGAAGGTTTGCAATACCTTCTTCAGCTTGAGCGGTGCGATGCTTCGCTTCAAAAGAGAATGGTTTTGTTACAACGCCGACAGTGAGTGCGCCAAGATCCTTTGCGATCTTTGCAACGATAGGTGCGCCACCAGTTCCGGTTCCGCCACCTTCGCCTGCAGTTACGAAGACCATATCTGCACCACGCAGCATCTCTTCAATCTCTTCGACATGTTCGAGTGCAGCTTGTCGACCAACTTCAGGTGCAGCACCTGCGCCAAGACCACGAGTTGATTTGCGACCGATATCTAACTTCACATCTGCATCAGACATAATTAACTGTTGTGCATCAGTATTGATTGCAATGAACTCGACACCTTTAAGTCCTGCTTCAATCATGCGATTAACAGCATTCACACCGCCGCCGCCGATTCCGACGACCTTGATTACTGCAAGATAATTCTGCGGTGTTGCCACAATATGCCTCTTTCCATTCTCTAAATCTCTACTTGAGAGTTAAAGTAAAAGTAAATCCGATAGCAGAAAGTAAAGGTGCCACCGCTCTCGTGCAATGACCGACACGAAATGCACGACCTTATTTTGTAATGGGGGCGAGTGGATCTGAAAGATCAAAGAGTATTGATTGTGCATTCTCTTTCATTGCAACTAACTTTTCGAAGACCTGAATTTTCAGCGCTATATCTGCAGAATTCCCCCACATAATCGTGATGGTTCTCACCGAAGCTTTCTTACCCGTTGTTACAGCCATATCTTGGCTAAGTGTCATGGTGATCTGCCCATCTGATTTCACCGCAAAGGTCTTGGCACGATCGAGATAGCTAGCGGGTAGAACGGCCAACAATTGTGCAATTGATTGCTTTGCGGAAGTAGATGTCGTCTGTAACGCAATGGTTGGGATATTCGTGTAGGTCAATGGTGAAGTGAAGTCATTTCCGGCGGAATCAAAGTAGCCAGTCGACCCATCTGCGAGTTGATAGGAAGCGACCGGGACCTTCTCCACAATATGAATCGTTAATTCGCCATGGATCCAACTTCGGCCAACCTGACTCTTGGCGATCCAAGGATTATTGGAAATCGCCCGTTCGATTGCATGTACGTCAAGGCGGGCTAAGGGCTGACCGATTTTTACACCTGGCTTGCCGGTTTCTATTTGCTGAGTTATTACCTCCGATTGAGACGATCCACTAACTGCGATCGTCTTCAAAGAGAGTAGGTGTGACCAGCCGAGCAAGTACGCAAGAAGCGAGAGTAGGAGGATCGATAAGAAGACCCCAGGAAAGTATCGGATACGAGAAAGCTTTATCCGAGGAGATCTCGATCCTCGCTTCGACCTTTTGCGAACTTTGAGTTTCATCTATTGGGCAAGCGATTTCACAATAACGGGGGCTAACGAACTGACATCCCCAGCGCCCATAGTCATGATCAGGTCGTTCTCCTTAGCGCCTTCGGTGACCGCTTCAACGACTGCGACCATGGATGGTTCATAATGAACTTTCTCGCTCGACATCTGAGAGGAGATCAAAAGAGATGAGACGCCTGGAATCGGATCTTCACTGGCTGCATAGACTTCCAAGAGATAGATCTCATCGGCTAGATCAAGAGCCTTGGCAAACTCTGATGCGAAAGCCTGCGTACGGCTATAGCGATGAGGCTGGAAGATGACGATCAACCGCCCTGCTCCAACGTACCGACGAGCGGTCTCTAGCGTCACTCTAATCTCTGTTGGATGGTGGCCGTAATCATCGACGACCCTTACTCCCCCAACTTCCCCCTTCAATTCAAAGCGGCGTCGAGATCCAGTGAATGTTGCGAGTCCATCGAGAATCGATCGAGCAGGGATATTAAGAGCATCGCTGGCTGCAAGTGCAGCGAGGGCGTTGAGGAGATTGTGATGTCCCGGAACCTGCAGTTCTAGCTCGCCAATGACTTTACCGTTGTGAAGTACGCGCGCCGCTGATGACCCAGCGTCAAGTGCGATCCTTGTAATCTGCCAATCATTCTCGCCCTCGCCATATGTTGTGATGGTGAGATCGCTGCGGCCCATGGACTTGATTCGCTCGAGAAGTTCTCGAACTCCAGGATCATCGCCACACGCAATTAAGAATCCATTGAAAGCGATAGATCCAATGAACTCTTCAAAGAGAGCATAAATAGATTCAAGATCGGCAAAGTGATCTACGTGATCGAGTTCGATATTTGTAATGACCGCACCGAGCGGCTTATAAGCAAGGAATGAACCATCACTCTCATCTGCTTCTGCCACAAAGATATCCCCTGAACCAAAGTAGGCATTTACCCCTGATGCATTAATCATGCCGCCGATCGCAAACGAGGGATCTAATCCGGCGCTTTGCAGTGCAACAGTAAGCATTGAAGTCGTCGTGGTCTTTCCGTGGGTTCCGGCAACTGCGACCGAACGCTTCCCATTCATGAGAAGGGCGAGAGCTTCTGCTCGAGCCATCGTTGGAATCTCTTGACCGAGTGCGGCAGCACGCTCCGGGTTATCTGCTGCGATTGCGGTTGAGAGAACAAGAAGATCAACGCCTTCAACATTCTCTGCCTTATGGCCTATGAAGATTTTCGCGCCCATCGTGCGTAGGTTCTCGGTCACCGTAGATTCTTTAAGATCCGAGCCGGAGACTTCGATTCCCTGAGAGAGCATGATCTTTGCGATCCCGCTCATGCCAGCGCCGCCAATACCTATGAAGTGGACCCGCTTGCCTCGAAGTTGATCGAGCGTGGTTGGCATGATCATCGCCCACTCCCCGCCCTCAGCGCCTGCAGCACGAGCGCGCCGATCTTGGCATCTGCATCTTGGGCGAAAGCCGGACCAGGTGCGCGGGCCTTGAATGCATCTGCTGATTTCACGTAAGAGATGAAGTGCTCAGAGAGATATCGCGCAGTGAAATCGCGCTCATTAACAACAATGGCGCCGCCTCGATCTCTCAGTTCGTTGGCATTTGTACTTTGCTCACCGTTGCCAATTGCCAGTGGCACTATTACTGCGAAGGTTTGAAGTATTCCAAGTTCGGCACACGTCACTGCCCCACCACGAGTGATGGCAAAGTCGCAGGCAACTAAGGTCTCTGGTAAGTCCGAAATGTAATGGAGCGGAAGATAGTTCTTGGTACGAGCTGGAAGAACATTGGCCTTGCCCACCGAGTGCACGATTTGTATCCCCGCTAACGATGTCTGGGGCAAAATATCAGCAATGACACGATTAATGGCTTGCGAACCTTGTGAGCCACCCACGACCGCCACGATTGATTGCTTGGGATCAAAGCCCCACTCGCTCGCCTTGTGAATTCTGATCGACTCTCTTTCAGCACTTGATGCTACTGCGAGTTTTCGAACCGATTCGCGCACCGGCATGCCTATATGGATCGCCTCTGTCCATCGTGGGTCGATCTGCTTCGTGCTCTCAAACGCTATCGCTAGCTGTGCTCCGAGGCGACGACCGAGGTTATTCGCCATACCGGGCTTGGTATTTGCTTCATGAATGATGATCGGCATTCGCTTCAACTTAGCCACGAGATATGTCGGAGCGCAGACATATCCGCCAAAGCCAACTACAAGATCACTACCACGAAGCGCCTTCGATATTTCGCGTAACGACTTGGTAAATCGAAAAGGCCACACGAGCGCCTTAAAAGAGATGCCCCGCGGAAATGGCGCCTTTGTAATCGGGTGGAGTACAAAGCCACTTGCTTGCATCAATGATGAGTCGAGAGCGGCACTTGTTCCGATGAATTCGCACTCAATTGTTGAATCCTCGCTCCTCAACCAACGCGCGACGGCAAGAGCAGGCTCGATATGTCCTGCCGTTCCAGCTGCTGCAAGTGAGACTCTCATCAGCGCCTATTCTGCCTGTGATTGACGCTTTGCTCGGAGAGCGGCACGTACTTCTGGGTCACGTCTAATAACCGAGAGCACGAATCCAACACCGATGAAATCAGCCAACAAGGCCGAGCCGCCATAGGAGATGAAGGGCAGGCTCACTCCGACGACCGGCAATAAGCCAATATCAGAGCCGATGTTGACAGTGACCTGCAATAAAAACCATGCACCAATACCAGCGCAGGCATACTTATAAAAAATATCCTTGGTATGGAGCGCGGTACGAAAGATCCCGTAGATAAGCGCGGCATACATAAGAAGAACGATCAAGGTGCCCAAGAGGCCGAGTTCTTCACCGATCACCGAGAAGATGAAATCAGTATTCGCCTCGGAGAGATTTGCCCACTTCTGCCTGCTTGCTCCTAGGCCTACGCCAAAGAAGCCACCGCTCGCCAACCCCATGATGGAGTGAGCAGTCTGCCAGCCAGCTAACTTATAGACGCTAGGTGAGAAGGGATGCACAAAGGCACTGAAACGTTGGAGTCGATTTGGAGAAGATGCCACCAATACAGCTACCCCAACTAGACCCACGAGCGCGGTTGAAACCAGAGCCCAGGTATCAAGGCCGGCGATAAAGAGAAGGGCGAATGCAATCCCCATAACAATGAGCGCAGTACCCAGATCTTTACCAGCAAGAATCAATCCCAAAAAGAGCACCGGAGCTGGTGCAACGGTCTTGAGTAAATCAAGAGCGCTATTTTCGGAGTCGCGTTCTGCAAACCGCCGAAGGATAAGTGCAAACCAGAGAATAAGAAGTATCTTAGAAAATTCACTTGGTTGAAGTGTGAATGAGCCGAAGCCAATCCATGCCCGGTTGCCGTTGATATTCTTTCCGATGACCGGTGCATAGGGAAGAACCAATGTGAAGGCGCCGATGAGCAAGGCGGTACGTGCCAACTTCTCCCACAGGGTTCGCTTGAGGTGAATCGCAAGATAGAGCGCGATTCCGCCAAGCACGATAAAGAGAAGTTGTTTGAAGAAGATTGAGTACGTTGAACCTGTAGTCTCAAAAGATTTCACAGATGAGGAAGAGAGGACCATGACAAGTCCGAACCCGGTTAAGAGTCCGGTGGAGGTAACGATCAGAATATATGCAGCGGTTGGCTTCTGAAAGAAGTTGAGGTAAGCGGTTCGGTTATTGCGTTCTGAAGCCATTAGCGGGCTCCTCCGATCGCAGCGCGAACAGCAGTGGCGAAGAGCTCACCGCGATGGGCATAAGAGGTGAATTGATCCATTGAGGCACAGGCAGGAGCAAGAAGGACCGCATCCCCAGTTGTGGCCAACTCTTGCGCCTTACTAACAATTGCCTTCATCAACGATTCAGGAGTGCCCTCACCATCAATGCGATAAATCGGAATAGCCGGTGCGTGCAGCGCAAGCGCGGTTGCAATCAACTCACGATCAGTGCCAATCAAGAGAGCGGCCTTTAACCGAGGAGCTGCTCGCTTCACCAGCGATTCCATAGTTGCACCCTTTGCCAACCCGCCAGCAATCCAAATAACGGATGTATGCGAGAGAATTCCTGCGATCGCTGCGTGTGGGTTAGTTGCCTTTGAATCATTGATCCACTGGATCCCATTTTCCTCTTCGATGAGTTCTAGGCGATGGTGATCGAGAGAGAATGAGGCGAGGCCCTTCGCAATCTGTTCATGTGAAATACCCACTGCTCTCGCCAAACCTGCTGCAGCGAGTGCATTAGAGACATTGTGCGGGACTTGTGGCTTGATATCTGCAAGTTCGGCTAAGACATGTGCCTCTTGTGGATCCGCACCAAATGCTCGATCGATCAAAAGCTCTTCAACAAGTCCCAATTCACCTGGAACTGGAGTATCAAGAGAGTAGAAGATCTTCTCACCGCGAAACGCCGTGCTTCGCATAGCCACTTCTGAGTCACTGGCGTTGAGAATAGCGAGATCAGAGAGGGCTAGCAGTTTCATCTTGGCAGAGGCATACTCATCGAAGGAGCCATGCCAATCAATATGATCTTCTGCAATGTTAAGAATTGCGGATGCTTCGAAGTGTGGAAGTTCGCTCCATTCAATCTGGAATGAAGAGAGTTCGAGTGCCAAAATTTCGAGGGTTGGATCTGACATAAGAGTCGAGATCACTGGCTCTCCAACATTTCCACAGGCGATACCAGTGAGATCGGAGGTTTTAAGAATCGATTCGAGCATCTGAATCGTCGTGGTTTTGCCATTGGTTCCTGTGAGTGCGATCCAGCGTTGAGTCGGGGCTATCTCACACTTAACCAACCATGCGAGATCAATCTCAGAGAGGATCTGCACCCCGCTCGCACGAAATTGCGCGACCATTGGATGGTCTTTGCGCCAACCTGGTGAGACGACCGCTAGTCCGTAACGAGATGGATCTGAGATGGTCGTACCAGCTACTTTTCCAGAGATGGTTGAGGCCTTCTCGTCATAGAGATCCCACTCAATGCCTCGACTATCAAGGAAGCGACCAATAGCACTTCCAGTCACTCCCCCGCCGAGTACAGCTACAGGTCCAGTCAGAAGTTGATCAAGAGATTTCACTTAACGAACTACCCACTGGGCGTAGAAGAGGCCGAGTCCGGACGCTACGCAAATCCCGGCGATGATCCAGAACCTGACCACGATCGTTACTTCTCCCCAACCCGAAAGTTCAAAGTGGTGCTGCAGGGGCGCCATCTTGAAGAAGCGCTTTCCTTTGGTCGCCTTGAAGTAGAGAACCTGGATGATGACAGAAAGGGTGATGATGATGAAGAGTCCGCCCAGTGGAATCAAGAGCATTTCGGTACGCAAGGTGATTGCCATTCCTGCGATCGCACCGCCAAGTGCGAGTGAACCGACATCGCCCATAAATATCTTCGCTGGTGAGGTATTCCACCACAAGAAGCCAGCGCACGACCCTGCGAAAGCGGCGGCCAACACTGCCATATCGAGTGGATCGCGCACTGCATAGCAATGTGCGGTATGGATATAGGCGCAGCTCTGTCTAAACTCCCAAATACCAATAAGAATAAAGGCAAGAAATGCCATAATCGCAGCACCGCTTGCGAGACCGTCAAGGCCATCAGTGAGATTGACTGCATTACTGGAACCAATAATGAGTAGAAGTACCCAGATCACAATGATCGCCCCGGCAAGGACTAGTGAGGTATCTCGAAACGTTGAGAGATGTCGTGAAATTGGCGCTAAGCCGAATTTATCAACGAAGTGAAGTCCAGCGAATCCAAAGCCACCAGCAACGAGTGATTGTCCGAGAATTTTCTGCCGGGCAGTGAGGCCGAGCGAGCGTTGCTTAACAATCTTGAGCCAATCATCTGCGAAACCTACGAGCCCTAAGCCCCCAACCATTCCAAGAACAAGAAGTGCCGATGTGCTGATATCTGATCCAGCGAGCAAGTGTGAGATCAAATATGCGACTACAACTGAAATAAGAATAATAATGCCACCCATGGTGGGGGTTCCGCGCTTTACCTGATGGGCAGTTGGGCCATCATTACGAATCTGTTGCCCATAACCTTGCTTTGCCAAAAATCGAATGAAGAGTGGGGTGAGAAAGAGCGATAGGAGTAGACCTGATGCGCCGGCGTATAAAACTCCCTTCATGCTTGGTTCTCCTCTTCCGTCTCGCTTCTGATGTGCAGTAGTTCTAGAAGTTCGTTTGCTAGTAGATCTAGCCCTTCAGCGCGTGATGCTTTGACGAGGAGGCTATCGCCTCCGCTGATATGTGAAGCAATCGCGATCGCTTCAAATCGGTCAGCACAACGGTGAATGGTGAGCTCTTCGGTCGCGACCGAATAGAGATCGGTTCCGACCCCTACCAAGTGATCGATTCCCAATCGATCCGCAAGTCTGCCAATTTCAGCGTGGGATTCGCGCTCTGACTCGCCGAGCTCATGCATCTTCCCTAGAAAGGCCCAGGAAGAGCCACCTCGCTCCTGCGCAAAGAGACGAAGGGTCTGTAACGCTGCAGCCATACTCTCGGGGTTAGCGTTGTAAGAGTCATTGATAAGAACATAACTGCCAACTTCATGGAGTTCCATACGCCACTTGCTTGAAGAATCAGCGGTAGAGAGCGCAGCTGCAATCGTTTCGATCGGCACATTGAGCGCAGTCGCGATAGCCGCTGCCGCGAGTGCATTAGAAATTTGATGTGGGCCAATGAGGCGAAGACTTACCGCTGCTCGGCCCGCTTTAGTAACGAGATCAAAATGTGCTCGACCTTCACGCATCTCAATGTCGGCTGCGCGAACTGCACACCCTGCGCTAGCACCAAAGATCAAACGGGAGATATTAGATCGTGAAGCACCCATCGTGGGGGTAAATTCGTCGTAACTTCCAAGTACCGCAATGCCGCCATCCGGAAGTGAGTCGATGAGTTCGCCTTTAGTCTGCGCAATCTTCTCGCGGCTACCAAATTCACCAACGTGGGCACTGCCCACTACCAATACGGCGCCGATAGTAGGTCTGGCAATCTGACAGAGAGCGGCGATATCTCCTTGGTGGCGGGCACCCATTTCAAGAACACAGTAAGCGGTCTCATCTGTGCAACGCAAGATTGTGAGCGGCACGCCAATCTCATTATTGAATGAGCCAGTCGGTACGACTGTCTCCCCTTGAGTGGTGAGGATATGCCCCAACAACTCCTTGGTTGTTGTCTTGCCTTGTGAACCGGTAATGCCAATGAATGAACATTTCGCTGCATGTGATCTCGCAAAGGCTGCTAGCGCCTGCAGAGCTTCGAGTGTATTGGAGACCACAAGTGTTGGACCGCTCACTGCGCGAGTCGTGATCGTAAAGCGGGCTCCAGCTGCAAGAGCGGCTTCTGCAAAATCATTACCATCCATCTTCTCGCCAGGCAGGGCGACGAAGAATGTTCCAGCACGAGCATCACGAGAATCGATAACCGGGTACTCGGTAATAATCGCTGATGGATCCAGACCTGATATTTCTGCACCGATCGCCTTGGCAATCTCTGCAATTGTCAGTGAGATCATGAGAGTTGCTCGATTGCTCGCGCTAGTTCAAGTCGATCCTCAAAGGGGTGCTTGATTCCCTTTATCTCTTGACCGAGTTCATGGCCCTTGCCCAAGATAATCACGGTATCGCCCTTATCTGCTTCACTGACTGCCACGGCAATGGCGCCACGTCGATCGACTTCGATCACAAGATGATCACTTGCCGCTTTTCCATTGAGCATCGCGCTAAGAATTTCTTCGGGATCTTCGCTCCGCGGATTATCGCTTGTGAAGATTGCTAGATCACTTCCGGTTACTAATGCATCACCCATCATTGGTCGCTTTGTTGCATCTCGATCGCCACCACAACCAAGGACTGCAATAACGCGACCAGGAGTGATTTCTCGGACTGCACTCAACACTCGAGTAACCGCATCAGGCGTGTGCGCAAAATCAACGAGAGCAAGGAAGTTTTGGCCCACCGAGACTTGCTCGAGGCGTCCAGGTGCTCCCACTAAACGCTCTAGGTCGCGACCAATCGCAAGGTGATCGAGTCCACTTGCAACGCCGAGAGCAACAGCCATGAGCACATTATCGAGATTGTGCGAGCCGACAAGTGGGATGCGCCCCTCAATTAGGATGCCGCCAACGCCACGAATCGCAACTTCATATCCGCCGACTACGTGATGGATTGAGCTGTAATACCAATCCGCTTTTACATCCTCTCGAGATACACCCTCAACAGGAATTTGTGCAGCTTCGAAGAGTTTCCTACCCCAAGCATCATCAATGTTGATCAACCCGCGGTTTGCATACTCCTGCGTGAAGAGCAGGCTCTTTGCCGCAAAGTAGTTCTCCATTGATCCATGAAAATCGAGATGATCTTGAGTGAGGTTGGTGAATGACACGAGGTCAAAGTGCGAACCGAGCATCCGCTTCTGGGCTAATGCATGGCTACTAACTTCCATGACCGCATGGGTCAGGGCACGCTCCCGCATAGCGGCGGCAATTGCTTGAAGTTCGGTACCTTCGGGAGTCGTAAAAGTTCCTGGGTAAAAGTCAGCGCCAATCGTCGTTCCCAGTGTGCCGATCATTCCAACTTCACGATGCTGCAACTGCCAGAGCTGGAAGAGGAGTGAGGCAGTTGTTGTCTTTCCATTTGTTCCAGTGATTCCAACGCTTGCCATTGCTGATAATGGACGATCGTAAAACCATGAAGCGATATCCGCAGTGATTGATCGTGGATTGGGATGAGTAATAACAGGCAACTTCTCACCGATGAGTGAGGCACCTTCTTGGTCAGTTAAAACTCCAACCGCCCCAGCTGCAATAGCGCTCTCAACCAAGGAAGCGCCATGAATTTTTGCACCAGGCAGCGCAATGAATAGATCGCCCTCTTCTAAGTATTTTGTATTGCTAGTTAACCCAGTGAATTCACCAGAAATATTTACAGTGAGAGAGAGGAATCGCCCCAACTCACTAAATGACTTGCTATGAGGATTAATGGGTCGCATTTGAACCCTGCAATCCCGCTGGAGTGAGTGGGTAATGAATCGTTGAAGGTGCAGTCGGTGCAATGTGCTTAGACTGCAGAACGAAACTCATCACTTTCTTAAATACAGGTCCTGCAATGATTCCACCAAAGTGCTGACCTTGTGGGGCCTGAACAACTACGCTCACGACGTAGCGAGGTGCATCTGCTGGCGCAAAACCAATAAAGGATGCGGTGTAACCGCTATAGCCACCGGTGCCATTGGCGCGCATTGCAGTTCCAGTCTTTCCTGCCACTCGATAGCCCGGAATAGCTGCCTCCGGAGCTGTTCCATCTGGACCTACAACGCTCTCCATCATCAATCGCATCTGAGTAGCAGTGGCTGCGCTCACAACACGTGTTGTTGATGATGGCTTCGAAGGTGTGAAATTTCCACTTGGATCAAAGTATCCAGCAACCACATTTGGAGTGACTCGTACGCCATCGTTCGCGATCGTCGCAAAGACACTCGTTGCTTGCAGTGCCGTGAGGGAGTAGCCCTGCCCGAAAGCGATCGTTGGTGCCGAAGTAGCTGACCAGGTTGAGACTGGGTGCAAAATACCTTGAGTCTCACCAGGCAAATGAGAACCCGTGAGCGAGCCGATTCCAAATTTCTGAAGATAGGAGTAGAGCGTGTCGTTGCTCAACATCGCGCCAACCTGAATTGCTCCAGTGTTACTTGATTCGGCAAGGGCGCCGGTTGTCGTCATAATCTTTGTAGGATGTGATTGGTGATCATGAAATACCGCGCCGCCAACTTTGAGGGTATATGGAATCGTCAGAAGTGTCGTTGGAGTGATCTTGCCTTCCTCCATCGCGGCAGAATATGTAATGATCTTTCCAACTGATCCAGGCTCGTAAGCATCAGTTACGGCAGGATTTCTCAGAACCGATAGATCTGTGATCGACTTTGCTGGGTCAAAAGTTGGCGCTGAAGCTTGAGCGAGGATCTGCCCAGTCTTTGGATCCATAACAACAACAGTTCCGGAGATGGCATGCGCTTGCTTGACAGCTGCTGAAATTGCATCTTGTGCAACCCACTGCACGTCGCGATCAATAGTGAGTTGAACGCCTGTTCCAGGCTTCGCCTCAGTGATGACCTCCTTTGAACCAGGAATAACTGTGCCCGCGCCATTAGCGAAGAGATATCGACCGTTAATGCCCGTGAGAGTTGAGTCCAGGCTCTCCTCAAGCCCGCCCGCACCCACCCCAGCATCGTTGATCTTGCCAATTAGTGATGCTGCTAACGTGCCAGTTGGGTAATCACGAATGTATGAACGTTCGGAGTAGAAGCCCAAGAGGCGATTTGCCAGTCCGCCTGGCTGCTTCACCACCTGATCGTTATAGGTCGTGATCGCATCATTGAGGGAATTCCACACCGCCGGCGTTACCTGCTTGGCGATGATTTGGTAACGCTTTACGCCAGTGAGCAAGGGAAGGAGATCACTGACTTTCATTGAAAGGTATGGGGCAACAAACGCGGCCGTCTTTGCTGGATCAGAGATCTGCACTTGGTCAACCACAATATTGATTGCGGCGACGCTACGGGCGAGCTCTACCCCGTTGATATCGGTAATGGTTCCGCGAGGCGCGAGCAAGGTCGATGAGTTGAGAAGTTCAGAGTTTGCACGAGCTGTATATCCGCCGGCTTGCACCGCCTGTACGTCAATCAGGCGAAGTCCAAAGAGGAGAAAGATTCCGGCTGCAAGACTAACCAGCTGCATGATCCGCTTTGTGGTTAGTTGAGTCTCGCTCATTTCTGGCTGCCACTCAATTCTATAAAGGAAGGCGTCGTGCTTGGCGTCATGCCGAGTTTGATCGCCGCAGCCGAGAGCGAAATCGGAGAACTCTTTTCAGCTTGGGCACGCAAAATTGCGTCACGTTGATCGTTAACAACATTCATCTGATGCTTGAGACGTTGAAGTACAAAGGCATCTTGATTGAGAGAGGTGTTGATGACGAGGAGTGCGATCAAGCTCGCCATAAAGATCCCACCAAGCACCGTCATGAAGGCGCGAAGGTTGATCTCCTCCCCTGCCTCGACGCGAAGATCAGGAACTAAGCGAAGTACAACTCGGGTTGAACCATTAATGACCGCTGCACGTGAGCGAGCAATCGTTGGCGAGAGAAGTGGAATTGCCATTATGCAGCCACTCTCTCTACTGCGCGAAGTCGCATGGACTGAGCACGAGGGTTATCGAGAATTTCCTCATCGCTTGCAGATTCACTGCCCGAGATGAGCAAGCGATATTTAGCAGCGGAATTTGGAAGATCGATCGGAAGCCCGAGCGGTGTGCCAGACTTGCAGACTTCAGCGATCGCTGATTTCACAATCTTGTCTTCCAGAGATTGGTAGGACATAACAACGAGTCGGCCAGTTACCGTGAGCACTGATAGCGCAGCCGGGATCGCCTTCTTCAAAATCTCGAGTTCTTGATTTACCTCAATGCGTAGAGCCTGGAAGGTTCGCTTTGCTGGGTTTCCGCCAGTACGTCGTGCAGGTGCAGGGATACTCTCCTTGACGATATCGGCGAGGACCTTGGTGCTGTTGAGCGTTCCAGCTGCACGTGCTTCAATGATGCGATCGACGATACGTGGTGCGAATTTCTCATCTCCGAAGTTGCGGAGAATACGTATAAGAGCGTTTCGATCGTATGTCATCAAGACTTCAAAGGCAGAGATACCAGTTGATTGATCCATACGCATATCTAGCGGTGCATCCTGCGAATAAGCGAAGCCGCGATCAGCCTCATCTAATTGCATCGATGAGACGCCGAGATCAAAGAGAATGCCATCTACCTCAGAGATATCAAGGGTTTCGAGCGCTTCCACGATCTCGCTGTAGACCGCATGAACAATGATGATTCGAGAACCGAACTGCGAAGTGCGTGATTTTGCAATCTCGATGGCAGCGAGATCGCGATCAAAGCCAATGACTGTGAGCTCTGGATAACGTGTAAGTAATTCGCTGGTATGACCAGCAAGTCCAAGAGTTGCATCGATCACGATGGCGCTCTTCTTCTCGGAGATTGCCCGTTCGATTGCAGGGGCGAGCAGCGCAATGCATCGATCTAACGCGACTGGTACATGTTGCATCTGCTTCCCCTTTCTCTCACTTCACTTGCTTCTCTTGACTTCTCTTGACTTCTCTTGACTTCTCTTGACTTCTCTTGCTTTTATTACTGAACTGCTGCTCTTCTCTTTCTTTACTTAGGTCACTACCGACCGACGGATCTTGGGGGGATATCGGCGCCGGGGAAGAGGCGTCGATAGCTGAAGATCGGCAGTGGCCTAAATAGAGAATTAGAAGAGTCCTGGTAGCACCTCCGTCGATACATCCGCAAAACCCTTCTCGCGATCTGCGAGATAGGTGTTCCATGCAGTTGCATCCCAAATTTCTAACCGGGTATTTGCACCGATAACTACGCAATCTTTTTCAAGGCCGGCATAGGTACGTAACCCGCCAGGGATGGTGACGCGACCTTGCTTATCTGGAGTCTCATCGTGGGCTCCAGCGAACATGACTCGCATGTAATCGCGAGCCGCCTTCTCGGTGACGGGTGCTTGACGAAGGCGGTCGGTAATCGCGGAGAACTCACGAGCAGGAAAGACATAGAGGCAACGCTCTTGACCCTTGGTAATCACGAGGCCCTTGGCGAGCTCTTCTCGGAATCGGGCAGGCAAGATAATGCGCCCTTTTTCATCGAGCTTTGGTTCGTGGGTGCCTAGAAACATATGACCCACCTCCCCTTTTTTAGCCTGTTTCGCACCTGCAGTTACGCCTGAAATCCCCCGATTTCAGCTCGTGGCACCACTTTACTCCACTTTTCTCCATTTTCAACCATCCTTGCCCACTTTCTCTCCCTTTTCGCCACCCTGAGCCCCCTCCGCTCCACCATGAAAATCTCACAATTCGGGCAAGTCAGCGCTGGTGAGCGCTAGAGTTCGCCGAATGAGCGCATCTGATACCC
>DAINQZ010000001.1:69750-84451 GCA_036742235.1 Candidatus Nanopelagicaceae bacterium
ACTGTTGAAGATAACTTGTATGTCTATGGTCGCTACTTTGGTCTCTCTAAGACTTTTATTCGCGGCAAGATTGAAGAGCTACTCGCCTTCGCTCAACTCGAAGAGAAGCGCGGTGTAAAAGTTGAAGCGCTCTCTGGCGGAATGAAGCGTCGCTTAACGATTGCACGTGCGCTCGTCAGTGAACCTGAGATCTTGATGCTCGATGAACCAACGACTGGATTAGATCCGCAAGCTCGTCATATTTTGTGGGACCGCCTCTTCCGCCTCAAGGAACAGGGCGTCACACTTCTAATTACAACGCATTACATGGATGAGGCAGAACAACTCTGTGATCGCCTGATGGTGATGGATAAAGGTCGAATCATGGCCGAGGACTCCCCTGCAAACTTGATCAAGACCTACTCCACAAAAGAAGTTTTGGAAGTTCGCTTTGGATCAGATCGAAATGCTCAATACGCCGACCAACTTCGATCAATGTCTGATCGCATTGAAGTACTTCCTGATCGTGTCTTGATGTACTCCGATGATTGCGAAACTCTGCTTCATGAAATCGTTGGCAAGGGTATGCAGCCAACCACCTCACTTGTTCGTCGTAGCTCACTCGAGGATGTCTTCCTTCGCCTTACTGGACGCTCGTTGGTTGAGTAATGACTATTAAAGACCTCACTCGACGCGGTTCACTTCAGATCGTTGATGTTGCAAAGATCATCCGAAATGGCTCGCTCTATGTTGCTCAAGCGCGTATTCGCAATATGTGGCAATGGAAATTCTCGATCGTCGGCGAAGCCTTTGCTACGCCTATGTTCTATCTCCTCTCTATCGGCATTGGTATCGGCAAGATCGTTAACTCTCACCAAAAAGTGGGAGTCGATGGAGTTAAGTACCTGACTTTCTTAGCGCCAGCGCTCCTTGCCGCGACGTGTATCCAAGGTGCCGTGGGAGAAGCAACCCATCCAGTTCTCGAAGGATTTAAATGGCAGAAGGGCTTCTTCGCCATGAACGCCACTCCGATTACCGGTAAACAGATTGCCAATGGCGTCCTGCTAGCCGCAATGGCGCGAACAGCTTTTGGTTGTGTGGTCTATTTCTCCGCGCTCTACGCTTTTGGAGCGGTTCATGGACTACACGCACTCTGGCTCATCCCTGAGACGCTGCTTGCCGCGACAGCCTTTGCGGTCTTGATGATGGGTGTCTGTGCTGCAATCAAGAATGATGATCTCTTCTTAAATATGGTGCAGCGCTTCTTGATTATGCCCCTCTTCCTCTTCTCTGGAACTTTCTACTCACTCTCATCGATGCCAAAGTTCTTGCAGGTCATTGGTTGGGTTTCACCGCTATGGCATGCGACTGAATTGGGGCGTTGGATCTCTTACGGTCACCACATCAGCCATGGCGCTCTTGTCTTTCACTTCACCTATTTTGTCGTTCTCGCAGTTGTTGGATTTAAAGTTGCTCACCATCACTTCACAAAGAGGCTTGCCAAATGAAGACAAGTGATGCAGTCCTCATCGCTGAATCTCTCAAAGGTAAGTTTGCTGAAGGTACTTATTCTCGCCGTGCCCGTGCCATCTTGGAACATCGTCGGCTCGCCTTTAAGCAAGGCCATTGGATAGTTGTTCTTAGTGGTTTCGTAGAGCCAGTGCTCTACCTCTTCTCCTTTGGTTATGGCGTTGGAAAGCTGGTCGGCAAGATTGAAGTGACGCCAGGCCATTGGGTCACCTATGCGCAATTCATCGCACCAGCGCTACTTGCTACATCTGCCATGAACGGTGCAATTTACGATTCAACGTGGAATATCTTCTTTAGATTGAAATATGACGGCACCTATAAGGCGATGCTCGCCACTTCACTTGGGCCCTTGGATGTTGCACTCGGGGAGATTGGTTGGGCGCTCTTTAGGGGTCTGATCTACGCAACAGGCTTCACCGCAATCGTGATGCCACTTGGCATCATTAAGGGTTGGTACGGATTACTTGCTATCCCGGCTGCAGTCATTATCGCCTTTGGCTTCGCCTCTGTCGGCATGCTCTACACGACCTACGCAAAGTCCTTCGCCCAGATGGATTGGGTGAACGTCGTCATGCTTCCGCTCTTCCTCTTCTCGGGTTCGCTCTATCCACTCTCGATCTATCCAGATTGGCTGCGCTATGTGATTGAAGCGCTACCGCTCTATCACGGCATTCAGATCGTTCGATCGCTCTCACTCGGCATCATTCAGTGGAGCCTCGTTGTGCACGTTGCATACTTCGTTGTGATGATTGGAATTGGTCTGACTTTTACAACGAAGCGCATGCGTGCGCTCTTTATGCGTTAATTCAACTGCTTAGTTGTTGTTCCGGTCATCCCAGCGACGCTCAAGGCGATCGCTCCAACCTGGACGCTGACGCTTTCCAGCAGGTGAGCCCATGGCTCCTGATCCGACCATCTGACGGAGTGAGAAGTTCGAGATCGCGGTAAATGCTCCGGCAAGTGCGATAACAAAACCGATAATTCCAACTGGTGTGCTCTTCGCAATAAGGCCTGCTACAACAACAGCGAGGCCACCTAAGACGGCGAAGAATCCGAGAAGAACGCGGGAAGCTTGGCGAGTACGTGCCTTACCGGTCAGGGTTCCAACGAGGCGTGGATCATCAGCAGCGAGCGCTGCCTCCATCTCGGCTAAGAGCTTTAGTTCATGTTCAGAAAGTGCCACGTAGATAGATTATCTCTATTCGGCCGAATCGTCAGCCTCGGATATATCGACCAGTCGAGCCGGTCGCACGCTGCCGTGGCCGAAGCGCTTGGTGGCGGCATCGATAGCGACCGTCGCCTCGCGCCAGCCCTTTTCGCGCTCACCGAGGAGTAGTTGCTGAGGCGCACCCGTGCCATCGCTGAGATTTTCTAAGGAGACTCCCACCAGGCGAATCCGGGCGCGATCTAAGCCCAAGGCCCGGTAGAGATTTCTGACAACCTCATAACACTCTTGGACTCCGCTCACTGGCAGAGGGACGGTCTTTGATCGGCTGATCGTTGTGAAATCTGCGAAGCGAATCTTGATCGAGATTGTCTTGGTGACCAAGCCGCGCTCTCGAAGTCGATGGGTTGATCGTTCAACCATATGGAGTAGCTCTCGAAGAATCTCATCGTGATTATCGAGATCAATAAGGAACGTCTCTTCGGCACCGATGCTCTTATCGGGTTCATCAAGGGTGACACTTCGGTAGTCGCGCCCCCAGGCGAGTTCAAAGAGGGTCTCCCCGGCAGATTGACCGAGTGCTCGAATTAAAGTCTGTCTTGGTGTCTTGGCAATATCGCCGATCGTTCGCAGGCCAATCTTCTGTAACTCCTCATTTGTCTTTGGACCTACTCCCCACATCGCTCCGACTGGGAGTGGGTGGAGGAATTCGAGGATTCGATCGGGATGGATCTCCAACATTCCATCGGGCTTGGCATATGTCGATGCTAACTTCGCAATGAATTTTGAGGGCGCTATTCCAACCGAGCAAGTAATTCCCTCTTCGCTCTCGACGCGAGCTCGGATCTTTGCACCGATCGCCTTGCCATCACCATGCAATCTTCTGCTGCCAGTTACATCTAAGAATGCTTCATCGAGTGAGAGCGGCTCAACGAGTGGAGTAAATGAGTGGAAGATCTCCATGACATGACGAGAGACTTCGGCATTGCGCTCCATATTTACCGGGACGCAGATGGCATGAGGCGCCAATCGCCGGGCTTGACCGAGCGGCATCGCTGATCGAACACCGAGTTTGCGCGCTGCATAATTGGCAGAGGAGACGACGCCGCGCGCGCCCATGCCAACGATCACCGCTTTGCCTTTGAGGGTCGGATCGTCGCGTTCGGCAACGGATGCATAGAAGGCATCCATATCGACATGCAAGATGGTGAGTTCGTTCATCTCACTCGCTAACTGCTCGCTCACGAGAGTTGAGATTACGCCACTTCTCGTAGGAAGCGCCCAACTCCCACACCTTTGTCGCGCGAATCGAGATACCGCGTGGGCCGGTCCTGCGGATCTCACCGCGCACTAAGAAGAGTGATGAGCTGTAGAGCAGGCCAGCCGAACTCTCTTGGATATCTTCAAAGAAGGTGATGTCATTACAGCCATAACTATCATCGATAGTAAGGAAGATAACTCTGCGGCCAGATCGAACAGGTGGAGTTTGAAGTGAGACCTTTACTCCTGCAACAAGGACGGTGCTTCCTGCGCGCTGGTGGATGAGATCTGAAGATCTCACCGCTCCGATCTGATTGAGAAAGTCACCATAGAAGTGGAGCATGTGATGTGAGATATCCATGCCGGTCAGATCCATCTCATTACGAACTTTTTCAGATTGGGTGAGATCCAAGAGACCGGTTGGTTCAAGAGGTGGTGGCGTAAGCCCAAGGGTGAGTTGGCTGCCGCCACTCTTCTTGCTCTTTGAGCTCTTTGAATTTTTAGAGGAAGATAATTTGTGAAGATCTTGGGCATAGAGCAAGAGATCTCTTCTATTAAGAGCGCCCTCTACTGCTTCTGGATGCAAGCCATGGAGTTGATCGAAGGCGCCGACCAGAATAAGTGCCTGCGTAGTTGGATAAGAAGCACCAGAGCGCGCTACGAAGTCGTTGAGATCGAGGTAGGGCCTAGCTTGGATAATCTGATCAATCTCATTCTCGCTAATCCCTGCGATATCACTGATCGCCATCCGAATCGCATATCCGCGGGCATCAGGTAGTGAGAGCGGTGATCCAGTACTAGCAAGGTCTGGTGCGAGATAGGGCGCTCTCACTGCATAAGGGCTCTCCGCGCCAATCTTCTCCACTCGATACGTACGATCAGAGATATTGATATCGATTGGTGCGATAGCGATTCCCCATTGGCGAGCTTCATCGAGAATCAAACGCTTTGGATACATCCCAGGATCGTGAGTGAGCGCACCTGTAATAAATGCAGCGGTGTGATGGGCTTTAAGCCAAGCAGATTGATACGTAGGAAGTGCGAAGGCCGCGGCATGTGCCTTGCAGAATCCAAAGGATGCGAAGGCGCGGAGAACTTCCCAGACCTTATCAACTACCTTCATCTCAAAACCTTGAGCAAGTGATGTGGGATAGAACCAATCACAGACAACTTGTTGACCCTCGAAGGTACCTAATTGGCGACGGCGTTCATCGGCCTGCGCCAAGGTCGAACCGGTCATTGTGGCGATGAGACGAATGACCTGTTCGTGAAAGACCACTACCCCTTCAGTCTCATCGAGAATCGGATCGAGTGCCGGATGCAGCGTCATACGACTGCGATGGCCGTGGCGGGTATTAATAAAGGGCGTAATCATGTCGCTCTTTACCGGCCCAGGCCGGAAGAGTGAGATATCGATAATGAGATCGGTAAATGTAGAGGGGGCGAACTTACCGACCAACTCTCGTTGGCCTGGGCTCTCTACTTGGAAGATTCCTAGGGTTCGCGTCGATTTAATGAGATCAAAGGTCTCCTTATCCTGCAACGAGATAGCGTCAATATCGACCGATGATCCATCTACTCGCTCAATCTCTGAGAGGGCATATGAGATCGCTGACTGCATCCGAACGCCTAGAACATCGAGTTTAAGGAGCCCGATCGCTTCCACATCATCTTTATCGAAGTAGAGCATCGAATAATCACTGGCATTGCGCAGGGTTGGTGAGACATCCATCAACTGAGCATCAGAGAGGACGATCGCACATGGATGCATCGAGAGGTGTCGGGGTAGGCCATCAATACGACCAGCGAGTTCGATCGCCATCTTCATAATGGGAGAATCAAGTTTGAGATGTTTTAACTCTGGCAGATTGGCAAGCGCCTTCCCAATATTCTTTGCCCTGATATGTGGCAGTGACTTTGCAATGAGATCGATCTCCATCGGAGATATTCCAAGCGCAGCGCCCACATCACGGATTGCATGGCGAGCTCTATAGGTATCGACCATCGCGACTGTTGCAGTTCGTTCATCACCATATCGCTGGAAGATTGCATCGTAGATCTCAAGTCGCCTGGCAGATTCAACATCGATATCGATATCTGGAAGTTCGCCTCGAAGAGTGGAGCAGAAACGCTCCATCAATAACCCTTGGCTAATGGGTTCAACGCCAGAGATTCCTAAGAGATAACAGATAAGTGAGCCTGCGCCGCTACCGCGTGCTGCTACTCGAATCCCTCGTTCCCGTGCCATATCGGTAATGTCGGCAACGGTAAGAAAATAGGATTCAAAACCTAGAGTCTTGATCGTCGCCAACTCTTCTTCAAGTCTTGATGCCGCAGCCACCGAATCAGAGGCGGAGTATCTGCGAAGGAGGCCGCTCTCAGCGCGACTGCGGAGTTGCTGCGCCATCTCGGCATGGTTCTTTGCGCCAACAACGCTGCTCTCTGGCAGATGAACTCCACCTAATCCGATATCGCGACGAGGTGAGAGGTGGGATCTAGCGGCAAAGAGTTCGGTATCTCGTAGCAACGAACTGCCATCCCGCTCCCCTGCCATCCGCGCTATCTCGTCAGCGACAAAGGCCATCTCTTCTTTACTCTTGAGGTATCCCTCGCTATTGCGCCGCTCCACACTGCTCTGATGTAGAGGCACAAGGAGCCGGGCCGCATCTAAGACATCGGCGACCGGACCATCAAGGCGATCGAGCATTCGCGCTGCATTTGTAAGAACTGCAGGGATCTTATGATCGCGGGCAAAACCAAGCGCCTTCGCTGCATAAGGAGTTGAGAGCGGACCATCGCCTCGCACTAAGTGAGATGTGCATTCAATAATCTGCTCTGCAAAGAGGTCACGGCCAGCGTTATAGATAGAGATTGCAGCGTCATATCTACGTGCCGCAATACTCTGGGCGAGTTGTGAATCGTAACCATGCATGATGAAGAGATCTGATGAGTACTGCGATTCAGCTTCGAGGATCTCGTAGGTAAGAAGGTTCTCGCTATTAGATCTATTGATTGCGCTGATCAATCGATAGAGCGATGAGAGCTTTCCGGATTGGGCAAGGAGTGTGACTCGATACTTCTTCTGGATAAAGCTGAGATTGACTCCAAGGATCGGCGTGATGCCCTGAGCCTCACAACTCTGTGCAAATCGAATTGCACCAGCCATGCCATCTCGATCAGTGAGTGCAAGTGAACTCATCCCTAGATCTGCAGCCTTGGTGACTAAGGCATCGGGTTGGGCTGTCCCGTATTTAAAGGAGTAGCCACTTGAAAGATGTAGGTGAGTAAACATGATGATGAGAGAGTTATGCCGGCCGTGATGTTGGGCGGATCTGCCAACTCCCGGTGATCTCATCGAGTTCGATCTCAAAGGTAGCGAGCGCACCCACAGGTGCCGCCTCTACTCTCCAGATCGCACGTGCGCCATCGTCGAAGATTGATTGCTCGAGATGCTTCTGATGATGTAGCCGCATGCCATCATCGATTCGGTTCCACCAACCACCTGATTCACGCCAGCGCGAGAGGACGGCATGGATATGAAAGCGCTTGCCCTTGTAGATGAACTCGATTGGCTCGCCCTCCGGGGCAAGCACGGCTGGAACGGCTGGTATCGGTGGTACGGCAATCGCCCCGGGCTCGGCTGAGCGGGCGGGGGTAGCTGGGTTCTGAGTTGATTCGAACATATGTTCGAAAGATAGTCCTCCCCACTGACAGTGGCAAGGCTGGCTCAAAGTGGAGAGGCTGGCCCGGATTTCCTGCCACCATAGGGCCATGGTTCTTCTCGAAGCGCTCCTTGCTGGGGGCTTTATCGGCTCGGTCCTAGGGTTTGTTGGCGCTGGCGGAGCGATGGTCTCTGTCCCGATCCTGCTCTACATCTTCCACTTCACCAACCAGCAGGCGACGATCGCCGCCCTCCTCATTGTGGGCCTGGCTGCTGCATCGGGTGTTATTCCAAAATTTAAGAGCAAAGAGGTACTCGTTCGCGAGGCGGTCTCGATCTGGGCGATTGGCCTAGTAGCCACGCTCTCCATGACAGCTCTTGCCAATCACATCAATCCAAAGATTCTCCATAGTGGTTTCGCCCTCGTCTTAATCGTTGCTGGCGCATCAATGCTTCGTGGACCAATCAACGCAGATCCAGAACATCGCATGCCAATCCCAGTATTAATCCTGGTCTCGATGATCGTCGGAACCCTTACTGGCCTCTTTGGAATCGGTGGCGGCTTCCTCGCGATCCCAGTTCTCGTCCTCTTCTATAACACGCCGCAGAATAAAGCAGCTGGGACTTCTCTTCTCATCATTACGATGAACTGCGCAACCTCATTCTTTCAACGTTATAAGAGTTGGCATGTGGTTGATTGGAAGACGCCTTTTATTATCGCGCTCGTGGCAATTGTCATCTCCCGACTCGCCTCACAGCGAAGCGGAAAGGTCAATGCCAAGTTATTGCGAAGAGCTTTTGGTTATCTCCTCTTCACGCTCTCGGCATTCACCATCCTCAAGACCTTCTTCTTGCAGTAACTAAATCAGTTACGCCTTTCGCTGATACCACTTTCGCCAGATGAGGCGATGCACCGGAATCCAGTATGGAATTCTGGAGATGACAGGTAGGAGCGGCAGGAAGATCAGACCAAGGCTGAGAACTCCCATAAGTGACATCACCAGAATGTCAGCATTACCCGATGATTTAAAGGGTTCGATCTGATACCAGAGTGAGTAGAGCCAGAGCCATGATTGGCCGGGCCATGATCCAGTCTCATTCATAACGCCCCATTGATCACCGCTCAGGTGTTGCGCCGCAGCTTTGTCAGGGAAATATGTACCGCTATCAGCCAAGAAGAGAAGTGGCTTTGTGAAGTTGGTTGGCAATGGCGTATCGCGGGTGGTGAGTGCGCCATCAAGCGCGCCGCTCTGAGCCATTCCCAAGAGGCCTGTTACTAGCGTTGGAACTGGGCCAAACTTTCCAGTGGGATCGGCAAAAGTAGTTGCCTTTCCATCCTTTGTGAGTGCATCGGCATACGACGTTGCCCACTTGCTCGCTTGATCTGCTGAAGCCGAACTCCATTGAATAATCGCAGCTTTGATTGCATCTGAAGGTTCGATTGATAATGGTTCAATCACGAAGCTCTTTGCGGGATCGATCGGGATTCGAACGCCGGCAATCTTGCCTAGATTTACTGGCCCAATATTCTGACCGCTTCCATTGGTGTTATACGGAGGACCATAAGAAGCACTCGTTGTCGTACCTGCTAGTTCGCCCGCAGCAGTTTGAGCAAAGTCCGCTGGTGCTTCAATGGACCACGATTGCATGGTCAACGCCTTCTCATCAGGTGAGCTAAAGAGCGCTGCAAGGGATAGAGCCAAGAAACCGACAACCAAGGTGGCGATCGCGATCTCTTTAATGAGATCATATTGGCGTACTGGGCCGTTCCACTTCTTTGAAGGATCGGTTGTTGATCGTTTGTGGGCCATGGTTACTCCCCTGCCTCATCGATAGGTGGCACAACGCCTTTGCGTCTTACCAAGATCACATGCCAGATCACGATTCCACCGAGAACTAATGGAAGAAGAGATACGTGCAACAAGATTGCTTGGCCAGTATTGAGAGTATTGAAGAATGCTCCGATTCCCACTGCATTGAAGCCATCCTTAGCTTGCGTTGCAATCCATTGTGAATCGAAGTTGGTCTGAATGATGTAACCAGTAAAGCCTGTGATGATCGAAGCAAAGAATGCGAGGCAGCCAGTAATCCAGGTTGCAAGACGTCGACCGCGCCATGCCGCCATCCAGAACTTTCCCCAGAGGTGTACAACCATAAAGACGAAGAAGAGCTCAACGCTCCAGAGGTGCACCGAGTTCACATAGTGCCCAACCTTTGAGGTATGCCACCAGGCTGGTCCTTCCAATGTGAGATAGAGCCCGGAAGCAACCAACATGACGAGTGCGGCAAGGGTGGCAACGCCAAAGATGTAGATCCACGAAGCGACGTAGGCTGGCTGCACTTCCGGCAGGAGATCCTCCGGTTCGAATTTCTCAAGGGTGGCGGCACGAAAGCGTCCGGTCCACGAAGATTTAGTACTCATCGCTTCTCACTCTTAAGCGCTGCGTGCTTCTCGGCCTGATCGTGGTTTGGAAATGGGAGGAAGAGCGCGATGATGAAGATGGCGAACATCGCAAGGATGATTGTCAGATTTCCTGCTGATACTGAAAACGGCCCAACGCTCACATAATGAGCCGGGTGGTTGAGATTGATCTCAAGGATTCTCAACATAGTGGTGTGACCTCACATTCTTCTGGCAAACTCTTTGCGGAGAAATCATCGCGAATAGATTGAGTTCTCAGTCAGAATTCGCTTGTGCTAGCACTCATATGAGAGGAAGATGAAGGTGAGAGGTAGCACTCGTCACTTCTCAGTTATGGAGATCATGCAATGGATATCAGGATTTTGATGCGTGATTTAACGCCGTTTGAGCGCCTCGTTGCAGAACATATGTGCGATGGACTCTCTAACGCAGCGATCGCGCGAGAAACCGCTCACACGGAGAAGGTGATCGAAAATACGATCTCACGTATGTCGCGAGCCTTTGGAATTCACTCAGGCCCTGACGTGAACCTTCGAGTACTGCTTGCCTTGGCCTACCGTGCACAGTTTGGCGATGGCTCCTTTGAAAAGCTTGGAGTGGATTGCGTCCATGCCGAAGTTGGTCCAGATGGCCGTCGTTATTGCAATCGTCACATTGATTAGAAGTAAGCGTTAGCACTCGTCTTTTTGCACTCACTCAGTTCTTCGTTCGTTAATACTTAGAGCCAGATGAGATAGATCGCTATCCCATCTTCATCTATGCGAAGGACAGAGGTTGAAGATATGAAGAGAAGAGCATTCGACAGAATAACAAGCACAGTTGGCCTACTTTTAGCGGCCATCCTTTTTGTGGGTGGCGGATTACTTACGTGGGGTGGCACATTTGCCAATAACCAAGTGAAGGATCAACTAGCAGCGCAGAAAATTACCCTCCCCTCTGTCACACACAATGCAGCTGAGAGCGCATCAGTGACCGCCTTCTTCAAAGCTAATGGCGGCAAGATGATGACAACAGGTAAGCAAGCACAGATGTATGCAGATCATTACATCGCCTTCCATCTTCAGGGTATTGGCGCTGGCAAGGTCTACTCCGAGTTATCTGGTGAAGAGATGGCCCTCAAAGCTAAACTAGCGGCTGACCCAAAGAATGCAGCTCTTGCCGCGCAGGTTGCCGCTCTCGATGGCCAAGTGAATACAGTCTTTACAGGTGAATCACTTCGCGGCATGCTCTTAAATGCCTATGCCTTTTGGCAACTTGGTCAGATTGCAATGATCGCCTCATGGGTCACTTATATCGGTGGCTTGCTCTTCCTCTTCTTGGCGCGGATGGGATTTGCCCACTCACGTCGTACATCAGAAGATGAGGCGATTTAACGACAGCTTCTGAGCAAGAAGAAGGGATCTCCTCGGATTGTTCGGGGGGATCCCTTTCGATTACCTGCGTTAAACTTGCACTATGTACGAACTACGACATGAGAGAACCGGATCGGGTGAACCGCTCCTTCTTATTCATGGCATGGGATCATCAGCGCAGGCTTGGAAGTTAATTACCCCTGATCTCTCCAGAGATTATGAAGTGATCACGATTGATCTTCCAGGACATGGCTTGAGTAAGTTGCCGGGTGGCACGCGGATGGATGCGGCTGCTCTCGGTGAGTTGGTCTTTGATCAGATGAGCGCGTGGGGATTTGATTCCTTCCATATTGTCGGAAGTTCACTTGGCGGTTGGATCGCACTTGAGATGGCGGCAGCGCAACCGAATCGAGTTCGCTCATTGACCGGATTGGCTCCTGCTGGCCTCTGGTTAGTGCCAGAGACGAGACGCCATCCGATCTCAGCAGTTTCGCGGTACATGGCAGCGACTACATATCCTTTAGCTCCCCTCGTACTCCGTTATAAGTGGGCTCGAAAGATCGGCTTTGCGATGGTCAGCCCTAAGTGGGAATCAATCCCCCTTGAAGTCTGTATCGATGCAACGCGCGCTATGGGAAGTTCTACCGGTTACTTCCCAGCATGGGATGCGATGTTAGGTCTTCGATTCGATAAAGAGATCTCCCCTGAGATTCCAGTGACGATTCTCTTCGGCGATACCGACAACACTCTTCCAGCCAGATATTCGCAAGAGCGATCACTCGCACCTGCACACGCAAAGTGGGTGACTATTCCGCAATCTGGACATGCTCCGATGTGGGATAGCGTGCCAGTTGTTCTTGAGCATATTCGTCAGACCGCACGCTTGCGATGAAGACCTATCTCCTTCTCTGGAAGATTGATCGCAGATCAATTCCAGCCGCATTCATTCATATGGCCTTCGATCGCTTTTCGCTCCAATCGGATACTCGGATTACTTTCTTCAAATCCCTTGGCACCGGAGCTGGCAGCACATTCACTCCATCAGATGCCGATATGAAAACCTGGGCGCTCTTACTCACCTTTAATGGGGAGATAGACCAGTTTGATTCACTCAAGAGCGTTCGATCATGGCGCGGGATTGCACAGAGCGAAGAGATCTATCAACTTGGAACCATCTCATCACATGGTCTTTGGGCGAAGAAGTCGCCATTCCTCAATTCTGAATCAGATCTCGTTCGCGATTGGAAAGGCGAGATTGCCACCATCACGCGAGCCAGAATTAAGTGGCACGAGAATCTTCGGTTCTGGCGTGCGGTCCCTGAAGTGACTGCGTCACTTCATCGCTCACCCGGTGTTATTCGGGCTATTGGTATTGGTGAAGCTCCCATCGGATTGCAGGGCACCTTCTCGCATTGGCGCTCACAGGAAGATCTGCGCGCATTCGCCTACAAAGGCGAGGCGCATGCGAAGGCGATCAAGGCGACTTCAACTTACAACTGGTATGCAGAAGAGCTCTTTGCGCGCTTTGCCGTTGAGCGGCACGAGATACGCTCGCTTCGAGATTAAGAGAGCCTGACTCCCTATTCACTCCCCGAGTAAGGCAGAATTACCACATGTCCATCCGCCAGTACCGACCTCGTGCGAGAAATCGCCGAATGCTCTCTGGCTCTTGGGCGATCACACTCGGAGTGCTCCTGCTGCTCTCGATCGCGCTGCAGATGTCATATCCCTTGGTGCACGGCTCAGTCTTAACAGCAGTGACAATACTTACCGTCTATTCAGGCGCGATCACAATGCTCTTGCATTCACACTTCGCCTTCGGTGCCCGCTTTGCGCTCTCGCATCTCGTCATCACATTCATTTATGCGCTAACTGTTGAGATCATCGGAAGTAAATCTGGTTGGCCATTTGGGTCATACAAGTACGACCACTCCCTTGGCTTTGCAATCGCCGGAGTGCCGATCGTCGTTCCCTTTGCTTGGATCATGATCAGTTATCCCATTCTGATTGTTGCTCGGCGAGTGGGAAAGGGCTGGGTTTTTCTCTACGGTGGCTTTGGCTTGATGGTTTGGGACTTATTCCTAGATCCGCAGATGGTGAGTGCGCATCGTTGGACATGGAAGTTCACAGGCTCTGCAACGCCCTTTGAACCTGAGATTCCACTTTCAAATAGCGCAGGTTGGTTATTAACGGGAATGGGCTTAATTGCCTTGCTTCACTGGGCCCTACCCAAAGATCGTCGCAAGCATGGCGCTTCGTTGTTGATTCCAAATATCTTCTTGGGCTGGCTGCTCTTCTCGGGAATTGTAGGAAATCTCTTCTTCTTCCATCGCCCAGGAGTCGCACTCGTTGGTGGCCTGGCTTTTGGAATCACGCTCGCCCCTTACTTCTTTGAACTTCGCTTTGGCCGTCCCGATACCTTTTAATTACTTATGCAGACTCTCCTTCTTCTCATCTCAATACTCGCTGCCACCTCTTTCGCCATCTCGGTCATCAACTTCTTAACGATCAGAGTTGTCAGAAATCGCTCTTGCACCATTAAGAAGAGCGTTAGCGTGCTGGTTCCGATGCGCAACGAAGAAGCAAATGCTCGCGCCTTAATGCAGACCCTCCTCGCATCTACGGGGTTGGGTGACTCTGAATTCAACATTCTCAATGATGGATCCACAGATGGCACTGCTGGAATCCTTGAAGGATTCGCGAATAAGGCGACCATTGTGGAGGGAGGCTCGCTTCCTGCCGGCTGGCTTGGCAAGACTTATGCATGCCAACAATTAGCCGATCGCTCACGCGGAGAGATCCTCGTCTTTCTCGATGCCGATGTTCGAGTCAAACCTTCGGCAATCTCCTCGGCGATATCTCTGATGGAGTCACTAGGCTGGGATTTCATCTCACCTTACCCACGTGAACACGGCCGCACCATAATGATGAAATTGGTTCAACCGCTTCTTCAATGGTCGTGGCTCGCATCCGTTCCGCTACGCATCGCTGAGCGCGGACGGCAAGAATCCATGGTCATAGCAAATGGACAGTTCTTCATCGTGAAGCGAAGTGCTTACGAAGAGATCTCTGGGCACGCATCGGTGAAGAGTGAGATTCTCGATGACTTATCCCTTGCGCGAACTCTGACCCGTGCCGGCTTCAAAGGTGGGGTCGCCGAAGGAAGCGAAGTCGTTGAATGCACGATGTACCAAACAAACTCCGAGATGATCGCGGGCTACACCAAGTCACTGTGGAAGGCCTTTGGTGGACCACTTGGCACCACCGTCACTCTCCTACTTCTTGCAGCAACCCAGATACTTCCACTGGCGCTCCTCGCATTCGGAGTTAAA
>DAINQZ010000002.1:0-55560 GCA_036742235.1 Candidatus Nanopelagicaceae bacterium
CGCCTTACTGGTCGAAGTGATGATCAGATCGAACTCGTCGAGAAGTATGCGAAGATCAACGGCCTCTGGCATAACGCTGATCTCGCGCCACGATTCTCCGAGACGGTTGAACTCGATCTCTCTACAGTCGTTCCATCAATCTCTGGACCAAAGCGCCCGCAAGACCGCATCTCCTTGAGCGCATCAAAGGGCTCATTCGAAAAGATTCTTCCTTCCTATCTGACCGATAAGACCACAACGACCTCTGTCCCATATACCCATGCAGGTAAGAGCGCAGAATTGAAAAATGGTGCGGTTGTTATCGCTTCAATCACGTCGTGCACAAATACTTCCAACCCGTCAGTGATGATCGGAGCGGCGCTTCTCGCCAAGAAGGCGGTCGAGAAGGGCCTCACTTCAAAGCCTTGGGTGAAGACATCTCTAGCGCCTGGCTCAAAGGTCGTCACCAATTACTTTGATAAATCTGGCCTCACACCTTATTTGGAAGGTCTTGGCTTTAACCTCGTTGGTTATGGCTGTGTTACATGTATCGGAAATTCAGGCCCTCTCCCTATTGAGATCAGTAAGGCGATTAACGAGAACGATCTTGCTGTTACCGCAGTTCTCTCTGGAAACCGAAATTTCGAGGGTCGCATTAGTCCTGATGTAAAGATGAACTACCTAGCTTCACCTCCACTCGTCGTTGCTTACGCACTGACCGGAACGATGGATCATGACTTTGAATCGGATCCGATTGGCACCGATCAGAGTGGCGCGCCCGTCTACCTCAAAGATATCTGGCCTTCACAGTCAGAGATTCAGGCCGTGATCGACTCAGTAATCTCTTCAGATATGTTTAAGAAGGATTACTCAACAGTCTTTGATGGCGATCATCGTTGGAAGTCGCTTGCCACTCCAACCGGAAAGACCTTTGAGTGGGACGAGAAGTCGACCTATGTTCGCAAGCCGCCATATTTTGATGGTATGCCACGTGAACCAAAGGCTGTCACTGATATTTCTTCAGCCCGAGTTCTTGCGGTCCTTGGTGATTCAATCACCACTGATCACATCTCACCTGCAGGAAATATTAAGGCTGATTCTCCAGCTGGTAAGTATCTTGCTGATCATGGCATCGAACGTATAGATTTCAACTCATATGGTTCTCGCCGTGGAAACCATGAGGTGATGATCCGCGGAACCTTCGCAAATATTCGCTTGAAGAACCTTCTCCTTGATGATGTTTCTGGTGGTTTCACCCGCAACTTCCTCCGCAACGGTGAGCAGTCAACAATCTACGACGCATCAATGGAGTATCAAGCACAATCAATTCCACTCGTCATTCTGGCTGGAAAAGAGTACGGCTCTGGTTCATCACGCGACTGGGCAGCGAAGGGAACTGCACTCCTTGGAGTAAAAGCAGTCATCGCTGAATCCTTTGAACGTATCCATCGCTCTAATCTCATCGGTATGGGCGTTCTACCTCTGCAATATCTACCGGGGGAGAGTGCTGCCACTCTTGGACTCACAGGACAGGAGACCTTTGATATTCAGGGGATCGTTGCTTTGAATGAGGGATTTACTCCCAAGACAGTGACAGTTCTCGCTGACGGGAAGAGTTTCCAAGCGCTAGTCCGTATTGATACACCAGGTGAGGCGGATTACTACCGTCATGGTGGCATCATGCAATACGTGCTCCGATCACTCCTGAAATAGGATAAATCGGGCGAAGCTGCCCTTGAGAGATTACACTCGCATGATGCTCGAAGAGATCAAGACCCCGGCCGACCTTCAGGGACTTACTGAGGCACAGCTCAACGAACTTGCCGTCGAGATCCGTTGGTTCCTTATTGAGAAAGTCTCACGAAGTGGCGGCCATCTAGGTCCCAATCTTGGGGTCGTTGAATTAACGATTGCGATGCACCGGGTCTTCCAATCACCTCATGATGTGATGGTCTTCGATACTGGTCACCAGAGCTATGTGCATAAGATCCTCACCGGTCGAGCAGGTCAGTTTGACCATCTTCGTCAAGCGGGTGGAATCTCTGGGTATCCAAGCCGAGCAGAATCTGAACACGATGTCGTAGAAAATTCACACGCTTCAGGAGCCCTCTCCTGGGCTAATGGCATTGCCGCAGCCTTCAAAGTTCAGGGAATCAAAGACCGAAAAGTTATCGCACTCGTCGGAGATGGTGCACTGACCGGTGGAATGTCATGGGAAGCTTTGAATAATATCGCGGCGAATGAAGAACTTCCGCTCGTCATTGTCGTCAATGACAATGAGCGAAGTTACTCTCCAACTATTGGGGGACTTGCGACCTATCTTTCGACCCTTCGTGCAACAAGCGGATATGAGAAGTTCTTAGATTGGGGCAAAGGAGTTCTCGAACGTACTCCAGTAGTTGGCCATCCCATCTATGAGACGTTGCACGGCGTCAAGAAGGGCATCAAAGATATCGTCGCACCGCAAGGTATGTTTGAAGATCTCGGATTAAAATATATCGGTCCGGTCGATGGTCATAACATTGCAGCGATCGAGAGTGCACTTAAGCTCGCAAAAGATTTTGGCGCTCCAGTCTTGGTGCATGTCATTACGGAGAAAGGTCGTGGCCATGCGCCAGCGATCATGGATGAGGCTGAGAAATTCCATGCAGTCGGCGTCGTGGACCCTGCGACCGGTGTATCGCTTGCGAAAGCTGTTACCTCATGGACGTCGATCTTCTCTGATGAGATTGTTAAGATAGCCAAATCTCGTCCAGATATCGTTGCTCTCACCGCAGCAATGCAAGGACCGACCGGGTTAGATCCCTTTGCGAAAGAGTTCCCCGACCGAATCTTCGATGTGGGCATTGCAGAACAACATGCAGTCACTGCGGCTGCAGGTATGGCCTTTGCAGGCCTGCACCCAGTTGTAGCCGTCTATTCCACCTTCTTGAACCGAGCATTTGATCAGCTCTTACTCGATGTTGCGCTCCACAAAGCAGGAGTCACCTTTGTGCTCGATCGTGCCGGTATAACTGGCGATGACGGTGCATCTCACAATGGCATGTGGGACCTGGCGCTAACAGGCATTGTTCCTGGCCTGCAGGTTGCTGCACCTCGCGATGGTTCACGGCTTCGTGAGTTGCTTCGAGAATCTGTACTCATCACTGATGGCCCAAGTGTTATTCGTTTCCCTAAGGGTGCAGTCATAGCTGATATTCCAGCCGTGGAACGTCGCGGTGGAATCGATGTTTTGTATCAAGATGAGAGGCCGGACATCCTCTTTATAAGCGTTGGAGCCCTTGCACAGATTGCTCTTGAGGCAGCGGCACAAGCTCATCGCGAAGGGATTGGCATCACCGTCATCGATCCGCGTTGGGTGAAGCCTCTTCCAAAGTCGCTTATCTCGCTAGCGGCCCGCTTCCAGCGAGTTGTCGTGCTTGAAGACGGAATAGAGCATGGTGGTATCGCCAGCACGATCTCTGAACTCTTCCGCGATCATGACCTGACTATCCCGGTGCACTCGATCGGGGTCCCACTGAAGTTCTTCGATCATGGAAAGCGCAATGAAATTCTTGCTGAGATCGGAATCTCAGTTCAGAGTATTACTCGATCTCTCGTTGGATGGAGCTCGTTGAGCGCCGACAGCCCTTCTATTTTGGAAGAGATGCAACTCCCGCAGGATGGAAATTCGAGCGAGCAGCGCGCGCACTAACTCCCTCACGATCGAGGTAAGGCAGGATTCCACCAAGGTGAAGTGGCCAGCCACAACCAAGCAACATGCAGAGATCAATCTCTGCAGCGGTCGCAACAACGCCCTCATCGAGCATCATTCGAGCCTCTTGAGCGAGGGCGTTCAAAGCGCGAGTGCGGACCTGCTCAACCGTTGATGGTTGGTCTCCGCCCTTGATGAGAGCGAGAGCATCTGGGTTTACAACCTGCTTGCCATCAGCGTCCTTGATGTAGAAGGCGCGAATTCCGTTGGCGACAAAAGCTTGCATCGTTGGAGAGATCTTGTAGCGATCACCCAGCTCGTGATGAAGCGTCTCAGCAACGTGGAGCGCAACACCAGGCCCCACTAAACCAAGGAGTTGTAGCGACGACATTGGCAGCCCGAGCGGAATCATCGCTGCATCTGCGATTTCAGGCGGGGTTCCTTCATCGATGGAATCTGTGATCTCTCCCATGAAGCGAGTGAGCAGACGGTTCACCACGAAGGCGGGTGAATCCTTCACGATCACCATGGTCTTCTTGAGCTCTTTACCGATAGCAACAGCAGTAGCCGTCGTTGCGTCATCAGTTGATTCGGTGCGAGCGATCTCTAGAAGTGGCATTACCGCCACTGGATTAAAGAAGTGGAAGCCAATAACGCGTTCGGGATTCTTCAAGCCTTCTGACATCTTTGTCACAGATAAGGATGAAGTATTTGTCGCGAGAATGCATTCGGGTGAAACGATCGACTCGAGTTCGGTGAAGAGTTTCTGCTTGAGTGGGAGTTCTTCAAAGATCGCTTCGATAATAAAATCGCATCCGGCGTATGCCTTCTTATCCGTTGATCCTGAGATTAAGCCGGAGAGTCGAGCTGCACCTTCAGGGGAGAGGCGTCGCTTTTCTACTAGCTTCTGAATTTCAGCGCCGATATATGCGAGGCCTTTATCGACGCGCTCTTGATCGAGGTCGGTGATGACGACAGGTACCTTCAAATTACGCAGAATGATGAGCGCTAGTTGAGAGGCCATAAGCCCTGCACCAACAACGCCAACCTTCGTCACCTTCCGTGCCAAGGCAGCTTTCGGTGCACCCTCAACCTTCTTGCGCTTCTTCTGAATCAGATTGAAGGCATAGAGAGATGCTCGAAGTGGATCGCTCATAACGAGATCCGTGAGAGCAGTATCTTCGGCATCAAATCCTTCTCCGCGGGATGAGGTTTGAGCTGCCTTAATGAGAGCAAGAGCTTTCTTGGGGGAGGCGATATCAGCCTTTCCATACTTCTTCGCAATAGCTGCTTCACCTGTTGCGATGGCAGCGTCCCATGCGGATTGATCTTTGGTGTGATCCGCGCGATCTACAGCGATCTTGCCACTCACAACATCAGCGGCGAACTTCACGGACTTTTCGAGGAAATCTGCCGGCTCAAAGAGTGCATCGGTGATCCCGAGTGCTTGAGCATCCTTTGCGCGAAGCATCGAATTGTTGTTAAGCGCATTAGTGATGATTACTTGGACAGCTTTTTCGGGGCCAATGAGTTGAGGAAGAATCGTCGCTCCGCCCCATCCCGGTACTAGTCCAAGGAAAACTTCGGGTAGCGCAGTGAATGCCGTTGATGAGATCGTTCGATAATCGCAATGCAGACCAATTTCAAGTCCGCCGCCCAGAGCTAAGCCGTTGATGAAGGCAAAGGTTGGCTTCTTTGTCTCGTTCAATCGGCGCAATACATCGTGGCCCAATTTTCCGATTGCCATCGCCTGTGACCGATCGGCCAAGAATGAGATAGCAGAGAGATCGGCACCAGCAGCAAAGATGAATGGCTTACCGGTAATCGCAATTGCGACTGCAGAACTTGCCTCTGCTTCGGAGATTCGTTCATTCAACTCTAGGAGCGTCTTCGCCCCCAAAGTATTTGGACGATTGTGATCGAGACCGTTATCTAGTGTGATGAGAGCGAGAGTGCCTGATCCACTGAAGGCAGCGAGATCCACCTCGCGAAGGAAAGAGTGGGTGACGACTTCTTCTGGGGCACCATCTGGCAGCGAAAGTGATGTATCCATGAAGTTATGCAACCTTTCCAGATGTGCCGTTGAAGTGTGGGTTCTCCCAAATGACTGTTCCACCCATACCGAGACCGATGCACATGGTGGTGAGTCCATAACGCACTTCTGGATGAAGTTCGAAACCGCGCGCCAAGTTGAGCATCAAACGGATACCTGATGAGGCGAGTGGATGACCGACAGCAATCGCACCCCCATGAATATTGACACGAGGATCATCATCAGCGATTCCGAAGTGATCGAGGAAGGCAAGAACCTGAATTGCGAATGCCTCGTTCACTTCAAAGAGACCGATATCTTCGATAGAGAGACCAGCCTTCTTTAACGCCTTTATTGTCGATGGAACTGGGCCATAACCCATGATCTCTGGCTCAACGCCAGCGAAGGCGAAGGTAACGAGCTTTGCCTTGATTGGAAGTCCGAGTTCATGCGCCTTCTCTTCACTTGCGAGAATCGCCGCGGTTGCTCCATCGTTGAGGCCAGAAGCATTTCCTGGAGTCACTCGACCGGCAGCTCTAAATGGAGTCTTTAACCCAGCAAGTCCTTCCATCGTTGTTGTTGGGCGAGGAGCCTCATCAACGGTTGCGATTGAGTAGCCAAGTTCTGGATTACGAACTGCTACAGGAATGAGATCTCGTTGAATTTCACCAGCAGCATATGCAGCTGCGGTCTTCTGCTGTGAAGCTAGCGCGTAAGCGTCGGCACGTTCCTTTGTAAGATGAGGGAACTTGTCGTGTAGACGTTCGGCAGTATTTCCCATGGCGAGCGCATCGCCTTCAACTAATTTTTCAGCAAGGTATCGAGGATTTGGATCCATCAATTCACCCATTGGGTGATTTCCCATATGTTCAACACCACCTGCAATGGCGATGTCATATGTGCCCATTGCGATTGCGCCAGAGAGAGTTGTTACTGATGTCATCGCACCAGCACACCAGCGATCTACAGAGTAGCCCGGAACGGTATTTGGAATTCCAGCAAGAAGTGAAGCGCTACGGCCAATATTCATTCCTTGGTCACCAGTTTGCGTAGCAGCTGCGATCGCAACATCATCGATCTGATCCAGTGGCAACTGCGGATTGCGTTCAAAGAGTCCGCGCATTGTTCGCACCATGATGTCATCGGCTCGAGTGCCCATGTACAAGCTTCCGGCCTTGCCAAATGGGGATCGGACTGCATCAACTAAGACGACGCGATTCATATGGACCCTTCGCTCTGAATTCTCCTTGCAAGCCGCCGTTGAGACGGGGGAGGCATTCACCTGCTAAAAGGTTACTCGTCAGTAGGGTAAATGTGAACTCCGACCAAGGTCAGATTTCAAGCGTCGAACTGAGCCGGGTGGCCGAACTTTTGGTACGACTTATCTTCCGCGTTATCTTCCGCGTAGACGTCGGGCGATAATCGATTGATCACCCTTGGCTTCAAGATCAGCGATGATGATCGCCAAAGATTCACGGACGATGCGACCGCGATCAACTGCCAATCCGAGATCACCACGAAGAGCGAGGCGTGCCTGCTCTAAATCGTAGAGTTCATCAGGGGATAGGTAGACCGTGATCTTCTCATCGTGGCGTTCGCGACCACTTGGCGAACGATCAAAACTATTTGTGCGACGACGTGGAGTTTGGCGGACAGATTTCTTTGCAGCGGTTGCCATAGGCGCAGTTGGTACATCTTCTGCCGCGGTTGGAGCCGCATTTGGAACAGCGCTGAGAGTTGTTGATTGACGGAAGAGTTCATCTGCACCTGGAAGTGTTACGCGTCTGCTCATTTGCTGCCTCCTCGGGCGATTAATTCACGAGCAAGTCTGCGATAGGACATTGCGCCTACCGAGCTGCTAGCAAAGGTTGTGATGGGTTCACCTTGTGATGTCGATTCAGAGAAACGAATTGTTCGAGCGATGATGGTGTCGAAGACTTCATCAGGGAATTGAGTTGCGATGAGTTCTAGAACTTCACGAGAGTGAGCGGTCTTGCGATCAAAGCGTGTAGCAAGGATTCCATCGATATGAAGATTCGGATTCGTATTATCTTTGATGGTCTGAATAGTGCTCTTTACTAGGGCTAAACCATGGATCGCAAAGTACTCACACTCCATTGGAATAATTACTCCGGCGGAAGCGGTCAAAGCATTAACTGTCAATGTTCCGAGAGATGGTGAGCAATCGATCAAGATCACGTCGTATTCGTTGATGATAGGAGCAAGGAGTTTGCGCAACTTATGTTCTTTCGCAATCTCGCTGACGAACTTCGCTTCAGCTGCAGCCATATCTTCATGTCCGCGGATGAAATCCATACCCGGAACATTCGACTTCAAGATCGCATCATGAATATCGGCGCTCGGATCATTTAAGAGATACCAGATTGAGTTGTACTGCTCATTCTCGTAAGGCTTGATTCCTAGTCCGATTGTCATTGAGGATTGGGAGTCAAAGTCGACGAGAAGAACGCGTCGTCCCAATTCAGCGAGCGCAGCGCCAAGGTTGATGGTTGTTGTTGTCTTACCGACTCCACCTTTTTGATTCACAACTGAGATCACACGAGCCGGACCTTCAGCGGGTGCAGCAAAGACATCGGGGAAGTTGATTGGCTTCTTGCCCAAGATCGCCGAGGTTTGAGCAAGCTCATCGTCGCGGTTTGTCGACTTAGCGTCGAAGCGAGAAACCTGTGAATTAACTTTGGCCATGGCGCGACTCTATGGCGCGTGTATTCGAAAAGGCAAGCCCGAGTGAGTACGGTTGCCCCATGAGCGAAATGCCGATCGAGAGTCTGGACGAACTCGGCAGTCTCGGGAATGGCGCCCCTGTAACGACCCCAGAGGTAGCAGAAACAACTGGTTTCTCAGTGCACCTCACCAATTTCGATGGCCCTTTCGACCTTCTTCTTCAGCTCATCTCTCGCCACAAAATGGATGTGACTGATGTAGCGCTCAGTGTCGTTACGGACGATTTTATCGCCTATATACGCACCCTAGAAGGCTCTGACGAGGGTTGGGATCTGGATCAGACCACTGAATTCTTAGTCGTGGCTGCAACGCTTCTAGACCTCAAAGCAGCCCGTTTGTTGCCATCTGGCGAGGTAGAGGACGAGGGCGACCTCGCGCTCCTCGAAGCCCGAGATCTGCTCTTCGCCCGCTTGCTCCAATATCGCGCATTTAAGGAGATCGCGGCGATCTTCAATGAGCGAATCGAACTTAACACCAAGACCTTCCCGCGCACTGTTGCTCTCGAGCCTCACTTTGCTCAGCTCTTGCCAGAGGTTCTGATTGGGGTAGGTGCCGAGCGTTTCGCGGCTATCGCTCAGCGAGTCCTCGCTCCGAAGGTCGAACAGGTCCTCTCGATCGAGCATCTTCACCGCCCTCTCGTAAGCGTGACCGAAGAGGTTGCGAAGTTGGTCGATAGCCTGCGTTCCTCGGGCCGTTCAAGCTTCCGGGCCCTCATCGCTGATGCTAACTCCACGCTGGTCGTAGTGGCTCGCTTTCTAGGCCTGCTCGAGCTCTATCGCGAAGGTGTGGTTCGATTTGAGCAGGTGATTGCCCTCGGAGAGCTCCAAGTTACCTGGGTTGGAACAGCCACTGGCGAGATTCAAGTGAGCGATGAGTTTGATTTACCTCCAGTACTAAATGAATCTGAGACGAAAGAAGAGTAAATGTCTAAAGAAGAAATTCAGAGATCGATCGAAGCGATCCTCATGGTCGTGGATGAGCCACTCGCTGAGGTGGTCCTTGCGCAGATTATCGAAGTTCCTACAGAGGAGATCGCGGCAATCCTGGCTGAGATGGCAGAGAGTTATGACCGCGAAGGGCGTGGATTTCAACTTCGTCATATAGCTGGGGGATGGCGCTTCTATAGCCACCCAGACCTCGCCCCGCTCGTAGAGAAGTTCGTTCTAGACGGCCAGCAGAGTCGTCTCACCCAGGCGGCCCTAGAGACCCTCGCCGTGATCGCCTACCGTCAACCAATCTCGCGCGCTCGCGTCTCTGCCATCCGAGGCGTTAATGTTGAGGCGGTCATGAAGACGCTCGTCACCCGTGGCCTCGTCGAGGAGTCTGGAACTGAGCAAGAGACTGGCGCAACTCTCTACCGAACCACCTCCTACTTCTTTGAGAAGCTCGGAGTCAATAGCGAATCCGACCTCCCTGCCCTCGCTCCATTCCTGCCGGATGTTGACGGCCTAGACGAGGTTCTCGCAACCCTGACCGATTAAGGCCCCTAACCCGCTTCCGCGATTGGGAGCATCTGGCAGGGGAGGGTAGGATAGGAAATCCAAAGTTTCACTCGTGCTTGAGCGCGACCTACCCATGAATCGTAGAGATTCCGGAGCCCACCATGCCTTTAGTTCGTCTACATAAAGTCCTCGCTGAGGCAGGAGTCGCAAGTCGTCGCGCCTCTGAAGAGCTCATCCTCGATGGTCGCGTAAGCGTCGATGGAATCCAAATCACCGAACTCGGATATAAGATTGATCCAGAAATCAATCAAGTAGAAGTAGATGGTGAGGCAATTTCTGTAAATAAGTCTAAAATTTACCTTGCGTTCTATAAACCAAAGGGAATTTTGTCCACCATGTCAGACCCAGAGGGTCGCCCAAATCTCGGCGACTTTTTCCAGGGACGAAATGACCGCCTCTTCCACGTAGGCCGCTTGGATAAGGATTCTGAAGGTTTGATCCTTCTTACCAACGATGGCGATGTAACCCATCGAGCAACCCATCCTTCATATGGATTGGTGAAGCGGTACTTGGTTGAGATTGAGGGAACCCTCAATAAGGCCGATATCGATGCACTCCTCAAGGGAGTCGAACTCGAGGATGGTCTAGCCCGAGCCCTCGAGGTGAAGAGTGTCCGAGAGATCTCCCAGAAACATTCTTGGGCTGAGGTCTCGATCCATGAAGGCCGCTATCACATCGTCCGCCGTATGTTCATGGCCCTAGAGCTTCCGGTCGTGAGATTGATCCGTACAGACTTTGGACCGATCTCTATCGGCGAACTCAAAGAGGGTCGGTGGAGAAACCTCAACGAGGGAGAATTAGTAAAACTCTTCAAAGATTTAAAGTTAAAGCGATAAATTGAATTTGTGTTTAGCGTTAAAACGTTTTATCGATACTAGGGGTAAAACTATTAACGCTTTATCGATATAAATAAGCACAAATTTATCTAGAATTAACAATTTGTCGATAATGTGTTGATTGGCTCCAAACGTATCTCTAAATATCGATAATTTGGAATTGAGCAATATTGCTAAAAAGGTTTATAGGTAACACGATTTAAAACTAATCGAAGAGAGTCAGTCGAACGGTAAGGTTGGAGTATGAAGGTAAGAGCTTTTCGCGGCGCGACCCAATTGCAGGGCGATGACCCGATCGAGATGGAGTCTGCAGTCTGCGAACTTTTGACTGAAATCTTTGCCGTCAACTCAATTGCCAACGAAGACCTCATCTCAATCCTCTTCACCTCGACGCCGGATCTGCAGTGCGAGTTCCCTGCGAAGACAGCCAGATCACTCAATTTAGGTGATGTTCCTCTGATGTGTGCAGTTGAAGTGGATGTGACAGGCGCCCTTCCTCGCATCGTACGAGTCATGGTTCATGCTCACTCACCCTTGGAACGCAGCGCTATTCGACATATTTATCGCCGCGGAGCAGAAGCTCTTCGACGAGATATCGCTCAATAATGCCTAGTCAGATGAGCCAGATGAAGATCCGCATAGTTGGTGCAGGACTTATGGGCACCTCTCTAGCTCTTTCGCTCAAAAGTGCGGGGCATGAGCTCGAGATGATCGACCAAAATGTCGACCATCAACGTATGGCTCGCGACCTTGTTGGTGCAAATGATGTGGTAAACCCAGATCTGATTATCATTGCAACTCCGGTAGAATACGTTCTAGAGGTCCTTAAGGAGCAATATCAAGCAAACCCTGATGCGAGGTTTATAGACATTGGGGGATTAAAGTCCAATCTTCTACTAGAGGTTGCAACTATTCCGGGTTTAAATGCTCGTTTCCTCGGTACACACCCGATGGCTGGGCGTGAAGTCGTGGGTCCAGAGGGTGCTAGAGCGGACCTCTTTGAAGGCCGAGCATGGATCCTCACGCCAAGTTCGCAAACCGATCGACGTTTTCTTGAGGCGATAAAGGAGTTAGTCGAAGCCACAGGGGCAACAACTTTCGAATTGGAGCCTGAGCTCCACGATGAACAGATCGCCCTCATCTCTCATCTACCGCAGGTGGTTGGTTCCCTCCTGGGAGGAGAGCTCGACGGTCGGGATCCTGAAGAGTTGACGCTGGCAGGAGCGGGTTTGAGAGATACCTCAAGGCTCGCGGGAAGTTCACCGGATCTCTGGGCTGCGCTGCTCACGATGAATGCGAAGGAAGTTCTCCCTTTGTTGGAATCGCTAAGAGGATCTATCGACTTATTGATTGAACGACTTGAAGAGGGTGATCGCGAAGGAGTTCGAGAGTTTGTTGCTCGAGGCAATCGTGGACGGGCTCTCATTCCTGGAAAGCATGGTGGGGCGGGTCGAAATTACGATCTGCTGCCGATCGTCATTGATGACAAGCCCGGACAGCTAGCAAAGATCTTCGCAGAATGTGAAGCGGTGGCAGTCAACGTAGAAGATCTCTCGATCGAACATAGCCCAGGTCAACTCACTGGATTAATTACGTTGGCGCTATCTCCAGATGATGCGATAAAGCTTCATAGTCACCTCTTAAGCAAGGGTTGGCTCGCGCATAAACCTCGCTCTGCATAGCCAGTAAGGTTCTCTTATGTCGACTACCGTGATCGCGATAGATGGTCCGAGTGGTTCCGGAAAATCTTCTACTGCCAAAGCAATAGCCCTGCGTGCCAATTGGGATTACTTAGATACTGGCGCGCTCTATCGAGCCGTTACCTGGGTAGCTCTTGAACGCGGAATCACCAATCCGCGCGAGTTGGTCAGAGCGTGCGAAGAGGCACTTATTACCTTTGATGGCGATCCAAGTGACCCAAGAGTCTTCGTTGGCGAAACCGACATCTCCGAAATTATTCGCTCACTTCGCATAACAGATCAGGTGAGTATCTACGCGCAGATGGCAGAGGTGCGGGAGTTTCTCTTACATATGCAGCGAGAGATGATTCATTCATCCGAACATGGCATTGTCGTTGAAGGCCGCGACATCGGGACTGTTGTTGCACCAGAGGCGCATATGAAGATCTTCCTCTACGCAGACCTACAACAGCGAACAGCGCGACGTGAAAATGAGTTGAGCGAAGGCGATACCGAAACGATCGAACGATCACTGTCGAACCGTGATGCGATTGATACCCAGCGAAAGATCTCGCCACTTCGCATGGCTGCGGATGCACTTGAAATTGACTCCACAAATCTCGACTTAGACGAAGTAGTGGAAGTTATCTGGGGTTGGCTCAAGGAGCGCAATCTCTTGGGTCTACCTAAAGTTGCAGTAATCGGCCGCCCAAACGTTGGAAAATCAACCCTGGTTAATCGCATCATTGGTCGTCGCGAGGCGATCGTTGAAGATACTCCGGGTGTGACACGAGATCGCGTGAAGTATGAAGCCGAGTGGAATGGTCGTCGCTTCTTGTTGATCGATACTGGCGGTTGGGAAGTAAAGCCGGAGGGAATTTCGGAGAAGATCACAGCTGGTTCTGAGATTGCAATTGCTGAGTCTGACGTTGTTCTCTTCGTTGTCGATGCGCAAGTTGGTGCACTCGACGAAGATGAAGCGCTTCTGCATCTATTACGTCGCTCAGGCAAGGCCGTCATTCTCGTAGCAAATAAGGTGGATGGAACTGCGGAAGAGTCACAAGCACATGCGCTCTGGAATTTGGGATTAGGCGAGCCACACTTTGTATCAGCATTGCACGGTCGTGGCGCCGGAGATCTTATGGATCTCTTGATTAAGACTCTTCCTGAAGTGGGTAGCGAGCCGATGGATGATGGCTATCGCCGCATTGCTTTGGTGGGTCGACCAAATGTTGGAAAGTCGAGTTTGCTCAACGCGTTGGCAGGGGAAGCACGAGTTCTTGTTGATGATGTTGCAGGAACGACCCGTGACCCAGTCGATGAGTTAATCAATTTCGGTGGAACGACCTGGCGCTTCATTGATACCGCCGGTATTCGCAGAAGGAGTCATCAGGATTCTGGTACCGATTATTACGCTTCGCTCCGTACTGCCAATGCCTTGGCTCGCGCGGAAGTTGCAGTGGTTGTTTTTGACGCTTCAGAGCCACTCACAGAGCAAGATATTCGAATCGTCACTATGGCTGAAGAAGCTGGAAGAGCACTGGTACTTGTGATGAACAAGTGGGATCTCGTTGATGAAGATCGCCAGAGTCAATTGGCGAAGGAGATGGAGCGTCAGCTCGAGAGATATCCGTGGGCACAGCGCGTCAATATTTCAGCGAAGACTGGTTGGCACCGTGACCGGTTAGCGCCGGCTCTTCGTACATCGATCACGAGCTGGGAGAAGCGGGTACCGACTTCAAAGCTCAATGCCTTCCTCGGCGCACTCATCTCGGCCACCCCGCCACCGGTTCGCGGAGGCAAGCAACCCAAGATTCGGTTTGCCACCCAGGCGGCGATCATGCCGCCGAAGTTCGTCATCTTCGCAAGCGACTGGGTTGAGGCCTCCTACCGACGCTTTATCGAGCGCCGCCTTCGCGAGGAGTTTGGCTTCGATGGCAGTCCGGTCGAAGTTTCACTGAAGATCAAAGAGCGCGATAAGGAGTAACGATGGGAGAAGCTCGCACCATTCTCACCATCCCGAACGGGCTGACTGCGCTTCGCGCATTGGGCATCCCGCTCTTTCTCTGGCTCTTCCTCTCGCAACATAATCCTGGCTGGAGTTTTGCTGTTCTCGCCTTCGGAGCATTCACGGATTACGCAGATGGCAAGGTCGCAAGAGCACTCAAGCAGGAATCAGCTCTTGGGGCGGCTATGGATCCGACGATTGATCGGGCCTACATTGCGGCTACCGTGATTGCATTGGCCATTCGCAATTACATTCCTTGGTGGGTTGTCGTGACCTTGATTCTCCGAGATATCTGGGTTGGTCTCGCTCTTATCTATAAGAAGAAAAAGTCCGGGGAGATCTTCACAGTCACCTTCCTCGGAAAGGCTGCAACCTTCAATCTGCTCTATGCCTTCCCGTTGCTCCTTCTTCAATCAGATCGCGGACCGGGGAGATTGGCCCATATTCTGGGATGGAGTTTTGCGATCTGGGGGATAGGGTTGTACCTCGTGACAGCACTTGATTACACGCGCGAGGCACTCTCGACCGAAAGGAAATAATTCGATCATGGCGACAGCTCCAGATCATTTGAAGTACACGAAAGAGCACGAGTGGGTTGCAGAACGCCCTGAAGGTCAAGATGGAGTTGTTCGGATCGGCATCACTGACTTTGCGCAAGGCGCCCTCGGAGATATCGTCTATATCCAACTTCCAAAGGTTGGCGAAGAGCTAGTTGCTGGAGCTGTCTGCGGCGAAGTGGAATCGACAAAATCTGTGAGCGAAATTTATGCACCAGTGAGTGGCAAGGTAGTTGCCATCAATTCGAATCTCGATGGCGCCCCTGAAACTCTCAACTCTGATCCTTACGGTGCGGGGTGGATTGCCGATGTTGCGATCGCAGGGACTCCTTCTGACCTCATGAGCGCGTCGGAGTATCTAGAAATTACCGCTTGACCTAACTTCCTGAGGGCAATAGTGTCAGCCTCCAGTTGACCTCAAACCTTCCCCATGAGGAATATTGACGGTATCTATCTAAAAGAGTCGGGAGGTTCTCAGTGAGTAGTTCACCGAAGACCCCTGGCGAAGGTCATACAGAACCTGCTGGCAATCCGGATCTCACATCCACAATTCACCTCTCATCATTGCGATCAGTGAGAAATCAGCGCAATATTGAAGAGATCTTCAGAACGATGTCTGCCGAAGAGCGCGAGATTGTGGCCCAGCTTCCCAAGAATTCAGCGATGTTGCTGGTCCTAGCTGGCGCGAATAAGGGCGCCCGATTCCTGATCAATGGCAACTCCACCTCAATCGGAAGAGACCCACAGTCAGAGATCTTCTTGGATGATGTGACAGTTTCGAGAAAGCATGCTGAGGTTCTGAGAGATGGCGATAACTACGTCATTGTTGATCTCGGAAGCTTGAATGGAACGTACCTTAATTCTCAACCGTCTAATCGCGAGCGACTTGTCGTCGGCGATGAAGTGCAAATTGGTAAGTATCGATTGACATATTTTTCTGGAAAGGGAAATTCATGAGCGTTCCAGCACGTGCATATTTGAGCATCGGAGAAGTTCTAGGCAAGCTCCGTGGTGAATTCCCAGACGTTACGATTTCAAAGATTCGCTTCCTTGAGGCCGAAGGTCTGATCGATCCTCAACGCACGCCATCTGGGTATCGCAAGTTCACCAGTGTCGACCTAGATCGCCTTCGTTATGTACTCGCAGCACAGCGCGACCAGTACCTTCCGCTTCGCGTGATCAAAGAGAATTTGGATGCGCTAGATCGCGGATTAACTCCCGCATTAGTACCAGGAAGCGTTGCCGCACCACGGTTAGCTACTGTCGATGGCGAATTCGCTCCATCCCACTTTGGTGAAGCGAGTGAACTCCGACTCTCTCGCAGCGAGCTTTTGCAGAGCTCTGAACTAACAGAAGAGCAACTCACCGAACTTGAAGGCTTTGGTCTCATCACGATGAAGGGTCGTTACTACGACGCAGATGCACTTGCAGTGGGTCGCGCAGTGGCAGATATGGCTGCATTTGGAATTGAAGCGCGCCACTTGCGTTCATTCAAGACTGCAGCAGATCGCGAAGTTGGACTCGTCGAGCAGGTGATCACGCCGTTGCTTCGACAGAAGGGCGCTGATGCCAAGGCTCGCGCTGAAGAAGTTCAGAATGAACTCTCATCCATCTCGGTCCGGTTACATGCCGCTTTGGTCCGCGCTGGCCTCCACCGTTCTAAATAGTCGCGTCGAGTATCTGTGAGCGAGGGCAATCTTCTTCCCGTTGAGGTAATTGGCGTTCGAGTTGAGATGCCATCGAACCAACCAATCGTTCTCCTTCGTGAAGTCGGGGGAATCAGGTACCTCCCAATTTGGGTTGGTGCGGTCGAAGCAAGCGCGATTGCCTTTGCTCAACAAGGAGTACTTCCGCCCCGGCCAATGACGCACGATCTCTTCAAGACCGTTATTGATACCTTCGGCTCACCTCTTGAATCAGTGCACCTGACTGAGATCCGTGAGGGTGTCTTCTACGCGGTCCTCAATTTCGAGGGGGGAGTGACGATCTCGGCTCGTCCTAGCGATGCGATCGCCTTAGCCCTTCGTATGGAGACCCCGGTTCTAGCGACCGTAGAGCTCTTTACCGCCGTTGGCATCGAGATCCCTGACGCCGCCGAGGATGAGGTCGAGAAGTTCCGTGAATTCTTAGATCAGATCAACCCAGATGACTTCGCCGGCTAACCCTCAACCTCGAGTTGAATCTTTAGGGAGTGCCTGCGTGTCGCTCATTGCCCATTGGAAACCCTCAACCTATGCTTTAGCCATTCCCCATAGAAGTGAGTTCTGATGAGCGAGAAAGTTCCCAGCTCCGAGAGAGCCGAAGTTGGCTATCGCGGCGCTACGGCATGCGTAGCAGCGGGCATTACCTATCGTCAGCTCGATTACTGGGCACGTACAGGACTTGTTGAACCAAGCATCAAGAGTGCATCGGGTTCTGGATCCCAGCGGCTCTATGGCTTCAGAGATATTCTCGTTCTCAAGATTGTGAAGCGCCTCTTAGATACCGGCGTATCACTCCAAAATATTCGCACAGCTGTTGAGCACCTCCGAAGCAGGGGAGTCTCTGATCTTGAGAGCATGACGCTCATGAGCGATGGCACCACTATTTATGAATGTGCCAGTGCTGACCAGATTGTCGATCTTCTTCAAGGAGGACAGGGCGTATTTGGTATCGCTATTTCTCGAGTCTGGAGCGAGGTGGAAGGTTCACTCTCCACCTTGCAAGGTGAGATCAACGGCCAATCAGTGGGTGTTGAAGGTAACGTCGGTAATGACGAACTCTCTCAGCGTCGGAAGGCGAAAGGCGCCTAATACCAATATTCTTCCCCTACGTCACAAGCCAGGGGAGCGAGCATGAATCACGAAGGCGAGAAGTTTGAAGTTCGCCATATCGGGCCAACTGACTCTGATGAAGCGCAAATGCTTGGGGTCCTTGGTTATTCGGATATCAAGAAGTTCATCAGCGATGTCGTTCCTGCCAATATTCAGATTGAGAAGCAGTTATCTGAAGTTCTCGATACCGCAAAGAGTGAAGTCGCCGTCATCGCAGAACTCCGCGAGATCGCATCACAGAATCAGATCTTTACTTCACTTATTGGTGGTGGGTACTACGGAACCATCACGCCGCCGGTTATCAAGCGAAATGTCCTTGAGAATCCTGCCTGGTACACCGCATACACGCCTTATCAACCGGAGATCTCGCAAGGCCGCCTAGAAGCGCTCTTCGCATTCCAAACTGTCATCTGTGAAATGACTGCCCTAAAATTATCTAATGCCTCAATGCTCGATGAAGGAACTGCGGCAGCAGAGGCAATGACCCTCGCTCGTCGTTCTTCGAAAGCTAGTGATGACGCCGTCTTCCTTATTGAAGAGCATGTACACCCACAGACCAAAGCTGTCGTCGCAACTCGTGCAAAGCCACTGGGCATCAAGATTGTTGAAGTTGATTCCGGTCACCTCGTTCGCGATGGTTTTGATGGCGAGTTCTTCGGACTGCTCGTGCAGTACCCAGATGCAACGGGCGAGATCATCGACTATTCAAGTGTTGCTGAGTTTGCACATTCACGTGATGCTCTTGTTATTGCTGCGACTGATCTCCTTGCTCTCACCTTGCTCAAGGCACCAGGGGAGTGGGGCGCAGATATCGCGGTCGGAACTGCACAGCGCTTTGGTGTACCAATGGGATTCGGCGGACCGCATGCTGGCTTTATGGCAGTGCGTGTAGGACTAGAGCGTTCACTTCCTGGAAGACTCGTAGGTCAGAGCATCGATTCGCACGGAAATCCAGCTTTCCGGTTAGCGTTGCAAACTCGAGAGCAACATATTCGTCGCGATAAAGCGACAAGCAATATCTGTACGGCTCAGGTTCTCCTTGCAAATATGAGCGCTTTTTACGCAATGTGGCATGGACCAGTTGGTCTGCGTGCGATTGCAGAGCGAATTCACAATTATGCAACTCGCCTACAAAGTGCATCAGGGTCGCGCAACGATAATATCTTCGATACGGTTACAGTCGATGTGAAGGATGCTGCAGCGATACATGCTGCTGCTGCTGAAAAGAAGATTAACTTCGGTCGAGTATCCGATACTCAAATCAGAATCTCTTTCGATGAGACAACTACCAATGAGATTTTCAATGAGGTCCTTGAGATCCTCGGACTAGGGGATGGTAAAGCTCGGGAGATTGCACCTGCGTTAAAGCGCGAATCGCTCTATCTCCAACATCCAGTCTTTAACACGTATCGCTCTGAGACTTCCATGATGCGCTATCTGCGCACATTGGCAGATCGAGATCTTGCACTGGATCGCACCATGATCCCGCTTGGCTCATGCACAATGAAATTGAATGCAACTACGGAGATGGAAGCGGTCACCTGGCCAGAGTTCGCCTCGTTGCACCCATTTGCTCCGGCGGAACAGTCCAAGGGCTCGAGGCTCTTGATTGATCAGCTCTCGCAGTGGCTCATCAAGATAACCGGCTATGACGCGGTCTCGCTGCAACCAAATGCTGGTAGCCAGGGGGAGTTCGCTGGACTGCTCGCGATCCGCAATTATCACGATTCACGGGGCGATCACTCTCGCAATATCTGTTTGATCCCATCGAGCGCACATGGCACCAATGCGGCAAGTGCCGTTATGGCGGGCATGAAGGTGGTCGTCGTTGAATGCGATGAACACGGAAATGTTAGCTTGGAAGATTTGAAGGCGAAGATTGCCGAGTATGAATCGGCGTTGGCAGCGTTGATGGTCACATACCCATCGACCCACGGCGTCTTTGAATCTGCAATCTCAGAGATCTGCGCGTTGATTCATGACGCAGGGGGACAGGTGTACGTCGATGGTGCAAATCTCAACGCACTTGTTGGTACTGCACAACCAGGTAAGTTCGGCGCAGATGTATCGCATCTGAACTTGCACAAGACTTTCTGTATTCCACATGGCGGCGGGGGACCAGGTGTTGGTCCAGTAATTGCCAAGGCGCACCTCGCACCGTTCTTGCCAAACCATCCTCTCGATCACCTTGCTGGTCCAGCAACTGGTCCAGGACCTATTTCTGCGGCACCATTTGGTTCAGCGAGCATTCTGCCGATCTCATGGGCTTACATCCGTTTGATGGGTGGAGAGGGACTCACGCACGCAACGGAAGTTGCGATCCTTAATGCCAACTACATGGCAGCACGACTAAAGAGTTCATATCCAATTCTCTATACAGGAGCTCATGGATTAGTGGCTCACGAATGTATTCTCGATATGCGAGAGATCACCAAGGTCTCGGGTGTAACGGTTGACGATATTGCGAAGCGATTGATGGACTTTGGTTTCCATGCACCAACGATGTCCTTCCCAGTCGCCGGAACCTTGATGATCGAGCCAACTGAATCTGAAGATATTCTCGAGATGAATCGCTTCATCGATGCAATGATCGCTATTCGTGGTGAGATCGATCAGATCATCGAAGGAAAGATCGCGGTTGAAGATTCGGCTCTCCGCCACGCTCCACACACCATTGGAGCTATTGCGGGATCAAACTGGGAGAGAAGCTACTCTCGCGAAGCCGGAGCCTTCCCAGCGACCCTTACGGGCTTAATTCCGGGTGAATTGATCGGCACTAAGGGCAAGTACTGGCCAACAGTTGGTCGTATCGATGGTGCCTTTGGCGATCGAAACCTCGTCTGCTCATGTCCGCCGATTGCTGAACTGGCAATCAACTAGAACCATAAGAGTGGGTCGGTTCACTCTTACTTAACATAATGTAGATTATCGGCGATTAAACCTACGTTGGAAACCCCACTGCGTAGTACGAATCAGAGCCTCTATGACGATCTTCCGATTCATCTTCGACTTCCCCTTAGTGCGCTCAATAAAGGTGATCGGTACTTCTCGAACGATTAATCCGCAATCATGGGCCAGCATCGCCATTTCAATTTGGAATCCATAACCAATGGTCTCTATTTCGTGCAGGTCGATACTTTCGAGGAGTATTCGGCTCAAGATTCGATAGCCGCCTGTGAGGTCCTTATAAGGCAATTTGAGAGCGATTTCGGCATACCGGGTACCCATACGCGAGATAGCCCTTCGGTATACCGGCCAATTCTCAACCTTGCCGCCCTTTATCCATCGGGTCCCGAGTACTAAGTCCACCCCAGGTGTTGCGGCTATTAACCGGGCCAGCTCTTCTGGTTGATGGGAGCCATCTGCATCCATCTCAATGAAGAAATCAAATCCTTGGGTTAATCCCCACTGGAAACCTGCCAAATATGCTGGTCCCAATCCTTCCTTCTTTGCCCGATTGAGAATATGAATTTTGGGATTCTGAAGGGCTGAGACGAGCTCTGCGGTTCCATCCGGGCTCGAGTCGTCGATCACCAGAATCTCAAGCCCGTTGATATTTAGGGCAAGAGTGCGCTCCAAAATTTCCACGATGCTCTCGGCCTCGTTATAGGTCGGGATACATAAAAGGTAGGTTGACATAATGTCTGGACTACCAACCCAGGGCAGAGATCAATCGATCAACACTGGCGCCGAGGCCGTACTTATCCTTAAAGGCGTAGATATCACTGAGATCCTTCGGGGCTTTCGGAACTTTCAGTGCCATCTTTGGAAGCGGAACATCGAGAGCGCAATGAACGAGGGTCGGTGCGATTGCAATGTACTCACTCCCCTCGATCAATCTCTTTCTCAAAAGCGGCGTGAGTCGATCATCGTCATTGTGTGCAGCTTCGAGAGCCTCTTCAATTGTCTTAAATGAATTAGCGATTACAGCTGCACCTTTTTCGCCGATGCCGCGAACACCTGGAAGCCCATCGGAGGCATCGCCTCGAATCATGGCAAAGAGCGCATATCTCTCTCCGGGGATTCCATACTTCTGCGATACCCAATTGAGATCTACCACTTCTTGCGCGGAGAATCCTTTTGCAAGATAAATAACTTTTACCTTACGTCGATCATCGACGAGTTGGAAGAGATCACGATCTCCAGTAACGATAAAGGTCGGACCCGGTTCATTCTTTGAATATGTTGCAATCAGATCGTCGGCTTCGTAGTCATCCACTCCAACCATCGGCATTCCAAAGAGATCGAGAATATCGAGAAGAAGTGGAATCTGTGGTGCGAGCGTATCGGGTTCATCCTCCTCCCCCTCTTCATCTACACGGTTAGCTTTGTAACCCGGAAAGAGATCGGTCCGCCATGTTGGACGCCAATCGCCTTCAAGACAGGCAACGATTCGATCTGGTTTGTATTGAGTGATTAGCCGCGCTGTCATGTCGAGGAAACCGCGTATCGCATTGACTGGCGTGCCGTCAGGTGAAACTAAGGTATCTGGCATTCCGTAGTAGGCGCGGTACCAGAGTGATGCACTATCGATGAGTAGAAGGGTCATGCGACTGCACCTGCATAACTGATAATGCCTCGATCGACGCGCTCAAGTGCGGTTCGAGCAACACCCTCGAGATGAGGTGTTGCATTCGCGATCTGACGCAGAAGATCGATGATCTGTTTCATAGAGCGAACGAAGTCGCCGACGGTTAACTCAGTCCCCTTGAGAATTGCCGAGAGTGAATGACCACTAGCCCAGCGGTAGGAGGCCATGCAGAAGCCGAAGTCAGGCTCACGCATAGCCTCTAGCCCAATTTCGACTTCATCTTCATGGATGCCATTCCATGTTGTCGTAAGGTCGACGAGCGCCCGCTGCACCGCACCATGTGGAACCTTTGGCGTCTCATCTCGACGTGCCTCATAGACCAGTGCAGATAGGACGCTGACGATTTCAGATGCATTGAGTTCGTCGAAGGCTCCTTGGCGGATCATCTCCGCAATCAAGAGATCAGTTTCGCCGTAGATCTTTGCAAGGACGAGTCCCCACTTAGTGATGACTCCCCCTTCGAGATATCCGTACTTCTCCAGCATAATTTGTACGAGATCAAATCTTCGTGCTATCAAGTCAGTTCGGTTGCTCACTCGATCACTGAGCCCAATAATCTCCTTGCGAAGTCTTCCGGCGCGCTCAGCGATGCGGGCATGAAATTCGCGATCTGAACAACCATGACAAGGATGATTTCGCATCGCCTTTCTTGTTGCGATGATCTCCTCTTCAATCAGAAGTGCCTTACTCTTCTTCTGCTTATTCATCGACTTCTCAAGATCCTTGATCTGAGCACGAAGGTTCCAGTACTCGTCAAAGTCTCCGAGGTGACATTCCATCTCTGCGAGTAAGGAATCGAGACCCGTTTCATTACGTTTGATTTGACGAGCTAATCCAACGACCGCCTTATCCGCTTGGTATTGAGCGAATGAGGCTTCCAAACTTGTTCGAGCCCGCTCTGCGCCAAATTGAGATATTAGATTGATCGTCATGTTGTACGTTGGCTTGAATGAACTCTTAAGCGGATAGGTACGAGTCGATGCAAGACCGGCTACCGATGCCGAATCGACATCCTTGTTCCATAAGATGACGGCATTTCCTTCGATATCAATGCCGCGTCGTCCGGCTCGTCCCGTGAGCTGGGTGTACTCCCCTGGAGACACAGAGACGTGAGATTCGCCATTCCATTTACTCAACTTCTCGAGAACGACGGTCCGAGCTGGCATATTGATGCCGAGTGCAAGAGTTTCGGTGGCGAATACACACTTCACCAAGCCAAGCTGGAAGAGTTCTTCAACTGTCTCCTTAAAAGATGGCAAGAGACCGGCATGGTGTGCGGCAATTCCTCGCTCGAGCGCCTCGAGCCATTCGTGAAACCCTAGGACGGCGAGATCTTCATCGGGAATATTCTTCGTTGCTCGAAATGCAATCTCTCGGATCTGGGCTCGTTCTTCGGCGTTAGTTAATCGGATTCCCGCAGCAAGGCATTGATGAACGGCAGCCTGGCATGCGTTGCGAGAGAAGATGAAGGTGATCGCAGGAAGCAGACCTTCACGGGCGAGCTTCTCAATCACATCTGCCCGATTCAATTGACGGATCTTTGGAGAGATACTCTCCTCGCGCCAGTTTCTTTGGTTGGTCTTTCCCGAGGCTCCATACTTTACGCGTGCCTGCCTAAAGCTATCTTTCTCAAGTCGAACAATCTCTGGATTAATTTTCCCGGTCTCTAAGAAAAGATCTAGAAGCTGGTTACCAAAGAGAACATGTTGATAGAGCGGAACCGGCCGAACTTCGCTGACGATCACTTCGGTCTGACCACGGACTTCATTGAGCCAATCTCCAAACTCTTCAGCATTCGAGACAGTTGCAGATAGCGAAGCAACTTGGATCGTCTCAGGAAGGTGAATGAGAATCTCCTCCCAAACCGCTCCCCTAAATTTATCGGCGAGATAGTGAACCTCATCCATCACAACAAAGCCGAGATCGCGCATCGTGTGAGAGTTGGAATAGATCATGTTACGTAAAACTTCGGTTGTCATGACGACCAGCGGTGCTTCTGAGTTGATTGTGGTATCACCGGTGAGCAGACCTACCCGCTCTTCGCCGTACATCTCCTTGAGATCTTGGAATTTCTGATTGGAAAGCGCCTTAATGGGTGCGGTGTAGAAACATTTCTTACCTTGTTGAATGGCGAGGAATGCGGCGAACTCACCGACGATTGTCTTGCCAGCGCCGGTTGGAGCAGCGACGAGAACACCCTTGCCATCTTCAAGCGCCCGACAGCCTTCGATCTGAAAATCATCAAGAGAGAAGGGAAAGTTATTCGCAAAGGCGCTTACTTGGACATAGCGATTACGAGCCTTGGCTGCCGCAAATCGTTCTGCTGGCGATAACTCGATACTCACTTCCATACCCTAAGTGATGCAGGCTCCACCTGGATCTCAACAGGTAGATTTCCTACAAACTCACCATCTGCGAAGGCCTTGGCTTGGGCTTCCACGTAGATCTGCTTGCCTCGGATTACTTCGATCGCAGGATGAGTGATGTGCTTGCCTGAATAAACTTTAGGAAAGACTTTCAGGAGTTCAAATGTACTTACTCGGTTAAGGATCAACACATCTAAGATTCCATCGGTGTTATCGGCCTCTGGACAGATCAGCATGCCACCACCATAGCTCGGGCCATTTGCAATGGCGATGAGCATAGCTTCTCGCTCGAAGGAAATTCCATCTACGGTAATTGAAAAGTGCATGGGCTTGAATACCGGCAGCTCGCGCACCATCGCCACCACATATTTAGCTTTGCCGCGGACGCTGGTCATTGCATTCGCTCGCTCATTGACCAAGGCATCGAAGCCAAGACTCAAGACCTGCACGCTAGTCCGAACCCCAGAAGCACTCTTTACTGTGAAGGAGTCGACTCGAGATGGTTGATCAAGGATGCGATGCAGATTCTCACTGAGTGATCGCCCTTTTGAACCAATCTCGCGAGCAAAGTCATTCCCAGTACCAGCGGGTATAACAGTGAAGGGAAGGTCATGCTCCTTCACTAGCGGAAGAATTGAGTGAAGCAACCCATCTCCCCCAACAGCAACAAGACCGCGCCACTCTTCCTTCTTAAGAAGTTCTCGGATTTTAGAGAGCATGAGATCTTCACCGTTCAAGGCAACAAGGGTGCTCTCAATGCCTTTGGTCTTGGCGAGGGAGATAAAACGAGAAGCTATCTTCAACGATCGACCTCTGCCAGAACGAGGATTGGCGACAACAAGAAGTGGCGACCTCGTCACTCTGTAGCCCGCTTTTCACGGCTAGATTTCCGCTTGTCATTGAGGAGGGCAATTCCGGCCGCACCAAAATATAGAGCTACCAATGGGATCGCGAGAATTGACATCGTCAGCGGATCTCCAGTGGGTGAGAAAGCCGCAGTGAAGAAGGCGATGCCGAAGATCGCTATTCGCCATGGTTTCACAATGGCTTTGCCGCTAAGGACCCCCGCGATGTTGAGTGCAACTAGTAGGACAGGAAGTTCGAAGGCACCACCAAAGACCAGAATTAACTTCAGTACGAAATTGAGATAGTCATCAAATCGAACGAGATTGTTGAGAGATGCTGGGGTGAAACCTAGGAGCGTCTTCACTGCCAAGGGCAAGGTGAGATAGCCGAGGTAGGCCCCACCTAGAAAAAATGGCGTCGCTGCCGTAATGAAGATAAAAGAGTATTTCTTTTCTCGGCGATGCAAACCTGGAGCAACAAAGGCCCACAATTGATAGAGCCAGAAGGGTGAGGAGAAGATAATGCCAACTAGGAAAGAGACGGTTACCTGAAGATTGAGTGGACCAAGAACGCCATTAACATAGAGGGAACCGCAATGGCCAAGACCTGAGAGCCCAGGTCTATGAAGATCGCAGATTGGTTGAGCAAGTTTATTGACGATCTTGGGATAGAGAGACCAGCCGATGCCAGATCCAACAACAATCGCTGCGGCGGCTCGGACGATACGTTTACGTAACTCTCGAAAATGTTCGAGAAGAGGCATCCGGCCACCCTCTTGGGCGACCAATGTAGGTACTACTTCTTCTGGTCTGAATCTGGCTTGGAATCGTCGCCAGTATCTTTAAGTTCGGACTTGAAGATCTTTAATGACTTTGCAATTGATTTGGCGGAATCTGGAAGTCGCTTCGCGCCGAAGAGTACGACCAGAACAAGAATGATAAAAAGCCAGTGACTTGGCTGATCTAAACCCATGAGAACTCCCCATTCTTAGCGACCGATGCCGCCCTACGAGCTTGTCTGCTACAAGATTAGCGGTATTGGCCGAGAACCGCATCCAACCGCCCATAGAACTCTTTGGTGAATCCGGGTGGTCCGAGCACCTCAACGCGCCCAGGCAGGGCTAGTAGTTCACGAAGGAGCCATTCGTAGTCGCCGACAGAAAATGTGGCGAGTAAATCCGAGCCGTGAGATACGACACTCTCAACAATCGAATTATGGGCCTCAAGGAAGTAGCGATTTCGAGGAGAGAGAACGGCGGTCACCACAAGCAAATCTGGCTTCTCTACGGAACGAGCAGGACGCTCCCTCTTAGATTGTTCACTCACTTCGGTGGCTTTCACCGAGAGAATTCGATCATGTCGGAAGTGGCGCTCCTCCCCTGCCTTCGAACAGAATGCAATGGTGTAGAGATGATCGCGCTCGAGATACGTTGAAATCGGGGAAATAATCCGAGTTGATATCTCATCGGTACTCGCAGATCGGTAGGTGATTTCAAGGGATGTTTGATGTGCAAGCGCCTGCGCAATCACAACGTCGACTTCGCCTATTGACTTCGCTTCGCCCTGGATAACCGTAGCAATCGGTTCTGCCTCCTCGTTCAGCAATGCAGTAAAGCGTCCGCGCAGATCAACTGCCTTTCGCTTCAACTCTTCATCCCCGATTAACGGAATCAAGAGATCTAAGCCTAATGTGAGAGAGGTTGTCTCAATTCGGGAGAGTTTTCGAGGTTTATCTAAGTTTTGTGGATTCCGGATGGCTACGTAATCCTCCTCAAGTTCCATATCAATCAATTCCAGATGGGTGTACCCAGGAAGACCACACATGAAGAGCATCTCGAGGTCTTTGAAGATTTGTGATGGAGTGCTCTCGAATTTTATGGCCAGTTCTTCGATACTCAACCCTGGATTTGCAGCAACAAATGGAATGAGGTCGAGGGCTCGGGAAGTTCGCTCTAACGCAGTTTCAGCCATGACGCTTCTCCTTCATCCACTGAACAAAATCGTCTCTTAACGGGGCAGGATCAACGATGATCGCGGATGTGAGAGATTTTGCAACGAGCTCGAAAAGCTCACTCTTTGAGGAGTATGCAATCTCCGCGCGATCCCAATCATCATTAAATGGCTGGATAGCAGCAGCCACTCTTATCTCTTGTGCCTTGCCGACTCTAATATTGAGAACCGCTCTCTGTTCTTCGTTTTCATGATCTTTGCGATCAAAGTATTTGGATAGCGAGAAATCGACTGGACGTTCAAAGGCTCCACTCTTCTTACCCGCGGTCAAATCTGAATCAATTCGAGCGATTTTAAAATTACGAATCTCAGATTTATCGAGATCCAGGCCGATCACATACCAATATCCTTGGTGCAGTCCCAGCCCATATGGCGCGATGCGCCGCTTGGTAGATTGCAAGGAGTGGTAGGTGAAGACCAGCTCTTTACGAGATTCCACTGCATCCCACAACAATGCGAAGTGCTCTGCCGGGATCTCACTCTTCATAAATGGCAGAGCGAGTGAGACCGGCTCTTGCAGCCCTTCAATCGACTCGAATTTACGAATCGCTCGCTGTCCACTCTTTGAGAACAGTGAGTTCTGCCATTGATTAGCCGCTAGTGAGAGTAAGGCAAGTTCGGTCTGATCGAGATCGCCAATGTCGAGTGAGTAACGCTTCGGATTTATTCGATATCCAGCTTCATCCTCGAAGAGCGGATCTTCACTTCCTACTTCGATCTCTAGACCAAGGTCACGGAGATCATTCTTATCGCGCTCGAACATTCGTTCCATGGTCTCAGGAGTTCCCGAATATCCTTCAACGCTCCGAAAAATCTCTGCCTTTGTGAGGTAGCGTCGACTAGCAAGAAGTGCCATGGTCAGGTTGATGAGCCGTTCACTCTTCTGCAGGCCGGACTCGCTCATGGCTTAAAGATAGAGGGTTAGCCTGCCTTTGCTATTCTGCAGTCATGGAAAATCGCCGTTTCGCTCTCCGCACCGTTGCTGGTCTCGGAGCCATCACCTTGACCACATCATTACTTCTCACCGGATGCACCACCAATGGTGGATCCACTACCCGAAAGGCAACTGTGACTACCGAGCCTGCAGCAGTTAACTTCCCAGCCGTGACCGGATCTCTCGGAAGCGCTCCAACTATTGTGAAGCCAACCGATGCTCCACCAACATCCCTTGAGAGCAAAGATCTCGTCGTCGGATCTGGTGCATCAGTAGCCCCTGGTGCGACAGTGACCACTCATTATGTGCTTATGGGTTGGTCTAACGGCGCGATCATCGACTCTTCCTGGACTCGTGGCACTCCACTCACAATCGGATTGGGTCAAGTGATCCCTGGTTGGCAGCAAGGTATGGTCGGCATGAAAGTTGGCGGACGTCGCGAACTCATCATTCCACCAGCACTTGGTTATGGTGCCGCTGGTTCTGGACCAGTTGGGCCAAACGAGACGCTTATCTTCGTCGTAGACCTACTCGCTACGAAGTAACCTCTTCCTCAGCTGGCAAACCGTACGAACCCTTCGATGGGCGACGTCGACGAAGTGGCGCAGTAACTCCTGGTGCCAATCGTCTCGCCATAATGAGGAAACCAGTATGTCCAATCATTCGGTGTTGTGGCCTGACAGCTAATCCTTCATGGTGCCAGCCGCGCACAATCGTCTCCGTACTTTCAGGTTCGGTAAAGGCAGCAGAGCTCTTAATGGTCTCCGCCACCTCTGAGAGTTGAGTTGTGGTGGCTACATAAGCGAGAAGAACTCCACCGGGATCAAGCACTTCCTGTGCCATATCAACGCACTCCCATGGAGCGAGCATGTCTAGGACGATACGGTCATATTTTTTACTGCGGTCTACCTGGTCCTGAAGTGACCCCACAGTCAAAGACCAATTGCTGGGAAGCTCGCGGAAGTATTCACCAACATTCTTTCGAGCGATATCTGCAAAATCATCCCGGCGTTCAAATGAGTCAACGAGACCATCGCGACCTACTGCTCGAAGCAGTGAGATGGTGAGGGCTCCAGAACCAACACCAGCCTCAAGGACTCGTGAACCAGGGGCGATATCAGCGATTCCAACGATCATGGCGGCATCCTTGGGATAGACAATTGTTGCCCCGCGCGGCATCGATAGTACGTAATCAGCGAGCAACGGTCTGAAGGCTAAGAACTTTAACCCGGCAGTAGTTTCAACAACCGAACCCTCGGGTAAACCAACGATCTGATCATGTATCAGCCAGCCTTTATGAGTGTGCCACTCCCCTGCCTCTTTCAGGGTGATCGTATGAAGTTTTCCCTTGGCATCGGTCAGTTGAACACGATCGCCATAGTGGAAGAGTGCTTTTTCGCTGGGGTTCATTGAGATATCCGTTCGTGGATCATCGTCGCTAAATTCTTAAGGTCTAAGTCTACTAAAGAGTCGACGACGAGAGTTCGTGGATGTTCTGCTACTTCTACTAAATGCGGAATTGCGAGAACAAGTGCGCCACTTGCTTGGGCTGCGGCGATTCCTGGCCTTGAGTCTTCGAGGATGAGGCAATCACTTATCACCACTCCTAGGGCTTCAGCCGCCTTTAGATATGACTCTGGATTCGGCTTACTCACGCTAACCTCATTAGAACTAATGGAAACGGAGAAGTAGTCGCTGCTCAGTGAATTCAACGTAGCGTCAACGAGATTGCGTGGACTTGCTGAAACTAACCCCATCGGAATACCTGCGGCATAGATCTCTTCCATGAGCTCTCTCGCACCAGGCATGAAGTTCAGTCCCGCTATAAATTGTGACTCAACTCTTTGAACGAGTTCTCGAACAAAGAATTCTGGGCTCTCACTATTCACCAAATCGAACATGTAGGCGCCAACGCGCGGAAGCGGTCCGCCGAGGCAATGCTTCTGATCCTCGATTCTCCACTTGTACCCAAAATCAGCCATCAGCGATGTTTCGGCTATAAGCCAATAGGGCTCGGTATCAACGAGCGTCCCATCCATATCAAAGAAGATCGCTGGGAAGGTCACGTTGCGTTGAAATATTTCGCTTCTGGGTGGTGCACGATAATGGCAGAGGTGGATTGTTCTGGATGGAGTTGGAACTCCTCCGATAAAAGAACGCCGATGCGCTCTGGCTCCAAGAGCTCGCAGAGTTGCTTCTGTTGTTCGAGATCTGGGCAGGCGGGATAACCAAATGAGTAACGAGAGCCGCGATATCCCTGATCAAGAATCTCTGGTAATTGTAGTGAATCCTCTTCTGAGAATCCCATCTCGTCACGAACGCGAGCGTGCCAATGTTCGGCAAGCGCCTCCGTCAATTGAACGGACAAGCCATGAAGTTCTAGGTACTCGCGATAATTGTTCGCTTCAAAGAGTTTGGCAGTCGCTTGGCTGACAGATTCGCCCATAGTCACAACATGGAATGCCACAGTGTCGATCTCGCCTGACTCTTTACTTCGGAAGAAGTCGCTCAAGCACAATCTGCGATCTCTCGTCTGTCTTGGGAAGGTAAACCGGAGGCGTTCGGTACCTTCGAGCGGGCCCTCATGGTGAAGGATTACAAGATCGTTACCCTCGCTATAACAAGGGAAATATCCGTAAACGACAGCGGCATTGAGCCACCCGTTAGATTGGACATCATTGAGAAGTGAACGAAGCCGTGGTCGGCCTTCTTCCTCAACCATCCGTTCGTACTCGCCACGATTGCCCTTGAGACCCCATTGCCCAACAAAGAGTGCGCGCTCATCGAGCATGCCTAGATAATTTTGAAGCGGAATACCTTTAACGATCCTTGAGCCGTAGAACGGTGCCTTCGGCAAGGTATTAGTTGGTGAGACATCGGATCGGGTGGTGTCGGTATTTGCTTCACGGTTCATGCGAGTATTTGGAGTCCGTCGCTCGCGTAGTGGTGGAAGTGAAGCGGTTGCATCACCGCGCTTCATACCAATCATGGCATCCATTAAGCGCAGACCCTCAAAGGCATCTTTGGCATAACGAACGGTGCCGGGGAATGCATTGGCGAGATCATCTTCAACAAAACTACGAGTGAGCGCTGCTCCCCCAAGAATCACCGGCCACTTCTGGTCAAGACCGCGAGATTGGAGCTCGGCTAAGTTCTCTTTCATGATGACCGTCGACTTAACAAGGAGTCCTGACATGCCGATGACATCCACATTGTTCTCAGTTGCAGCGTCGATGATCTGATTAATAGTCTGTTTGATTCCAATATTCACAGTTGTGTAGCCGTTGTTGCTTAAAATGATATCGACGAGATTCTTGCCAATATCGTGAACATCACCTTTAACCGTTGCCAAGAGGATGGAGCCGCGACCCTCATCGTCGGATTTCTCCATATGCGGTTCGAGGATAGCTACGGCGCTCTTCATCACTTCAGCGCTTTGTAGAACGAAAGGTAATTGCATCTCGCCGCGACCGAAAAGTTCGCCGACCTCTTTCATCCCTGCTAAAAGATGATCATTAATGATGGCAAGTGGCTTGATACCGACAGCCATAGCCTCTTGAAGATCTGCTTCCAATCCCACCTTTTCGCCATCGATTATTCGACGTTCAAGTCGCTTCTCTAATGGCAGCGCAGCCAACTCTGCAGCGCGTGAGATCTTGCTTGATTTCACCTCAACGCCATCGAAGAGTTCGAGGAATTTCGAGAGTGGATCGTAGGTGAGATCACCGGCTTCGTTATATTCACGACGATCGTAAATGAGATCTAGCGCAACACCTTTCACATCATCTGCGATTCGAGCCATCGGAGTGATTTTTGAAGGATGAACGATCGCTGAATCCAAGCCGGCTTTAACTCCCTCAGCTAAGAAGACTGAGTTGAGAACGATTCTGGCGGCTGGGTTGAGACCGAAGGAGACGTTTGAGACACCAAGCGTCGTTTGAACAGTTGGGTACAACTTCTTGAGCTCGGCGATAGCGCTCAGCGTTTCGATGCCGTCACGGCGCGTCTCTTCTTGCCCAGTTGCAATCGGGAAGGTGAGGCAATCGATGAGAATGTCCTCTACCGCCATCCCCCAGTTATTGACGAGATCCTCAATCAGTCGAGTAGCGACGCGAATCTTCCACTCACTGGTTCGGGCCTGGCCTTCTTCGTCAATGGTGAGAGCGACGACCGCTGCTCCATGTTCTTTGACGAGCGGCATGATGCGAGCGAATCGACTTGTTGGGCCATCGCCATCTTCGTAGTTCACGGAGTTGATGATGCTGCGTCCACCAAGATGCTCTAGACCAGCTTTAAGAACGTCAGGCTCAGTCGAGTCGAGCATGATCGGCAGTGTTGAACTCGTTGCAAGTCGAGAGGCGAGTTCAGACATATCTTTAACGCCATCGCGGCCGACATAATCAACGGAAAGGTCGAGAATGTGTGCGCCATCGCGGATCTGATCGCGCGCGATCTCGATGCAGGTCTGCCAATCTTCCGTAATGAGTGCATCGCGGAATGCTCGGGAACCGTTCGCATTGGTCCTCTCCCCGATCGCCAGGTATGCATTATCTTGTCGGAAGGGAACGAATTGGTAGAGCGAAGATGCGCCATCTTCCTTCTGAGGGTTTCTTGTGGGCGTAACGCGACCAGATACCGTGGAGACAACTGCCTCGAGATGAGCCGGCGTGGTTCCGCAACAGCCACCGATTAACGAGATGCCGTACTGGTCAACAAAGTCAGAGAGATAGTTAGCAAGTTCAGCCGGCGAGAGTGGGTAAACCGCACCGTTCGGTCCGAGGATTGGTAGGCCCGCATTCGGCATAACTGAGATCTTCGCAGTCGAATTCTTGCTAAGGACACGTAGGTGTTCGGACATTTCTGCTGGTCCGGTCGCGCAGTTCAATCCAATTAAGTCGATGTTAAGTGGTTCGAGTGCGTTGAGGGCGGCACCAATCTCTGAACCCAGAAGCATCGTTCCCGTTGTTTCTACCGTTACTTGTGCGATGAGGACGATATCTCGACCTGACGCAGTGATCGCAGCGCGTGCGCCATTCACCGCAGCCTTAGCCTGCAAGAGATCCTGAGTCGTTTCAATCAAAAGCGCATCGCTTCCACCATCGATCAATCCTTGTGATGCCTCTTGATAGTGTGCGCGAAGCTTCTCGTATTCGACGTGTAGAAGTGTTGGCAATTTTGTTCCGGGACCAATTGATCCTAGGACCCAACGAGGGCGATCGGGCGTTGAGAATGAATCTGCACTCTCACGAGCAATAATCGCGCCCGCCTTGGCAAGTTCATAAATGCGATCTTCGATTCCATATTCAGCAAGGTTCGCCCAATTGGCACCGAAGGTATTCGTCTCGATCGCATCGACACCCACGGCAAGATATGCATCATGGACGGCTCGCACGATATCTGGACGCGAGACATTCAATATTTCATTGCAGCCTTCATGTCCTTGAAAATCTTCGAGGGTGGGATCCTGAGCCTGCAACATCGTGCCCATCGCCCCGTCGGCAATAACGGTGCGGGTTGCCAGAGCGGCGCGTAGAGAGTTCGATGAAGTGCTCATGAGAGGCCTACTTTAGCGGAGTTGTGCGTAGAGCTAGAACGCGAGCCCAAGAAGTGCGTCAAGGAGCCGAGATAGCTCGCCAGCGCCTTGTTGTGGGTGATCATTTCCTTCATCGAGATTAAGGCCCGCCCACTCTTCGAGGAGTTTGAGCGCCTTCGGGGTATTGAGATTATCTGCCATGGACTCGATGAGCGAGAGCGAAAGTGTTGTGGTTGGTGTCACCCACTCGCGAGCCAATGCTGCTCGAATCATCGCGACAGAGTTAGTTGCAGTTGCCAACTTCTCAGCGCTCCACATGCGATCTGATTGATAGCGGTCCCCTAGAAGGGCGTATTTGATCGCCACGGGATCAACGCCCTCGGCGAGAAGTTTTGAGACGAAGACGAGGTTTCCCTTGCTCTTGCTCATCTTTTCACCGTCTAGTCCAACCATGCCGGCATGTACATAGTGGCGAGCGAATGGTTGACCGAGCATCGCGGCACCCTGTGCTCCACTCATGAAGTGGTGAGGGAAAATGAGGTCTGAACCGCCGCCTTGAAGATCGATAGAAAATTCTTTACCTGCGGGAGTTAGAAAATCTGGACCTAACAAGTATCGCAGAGCGATAACTGAACATTCGATATGCCAACCAGGGCGGCCGAAGCCGTGGCTACTCTCCCAACCCGGTTCACCATTCTTATTAGCCCACCAGAGAACGGGATCGAGCGGATGGCGTTTACCTACTCGATCAGGATCACCACCGCGTTCTGCAAAGATCTTGAGAGCTTCGGTCTCAGGAATAGGTAACTCCGCGAGGAATGAAGAGATATCAAAGTAGAGATCGTTCTCAACGCTATAGACAAAACCGTTCTTTGCCATCTGTGTGATCGCCTGATCGATCAGTTGCATAACGCCTGTGGCCGGAACGAAAGCTTTCGGTGGGAAGATGTGCAGGGCAGTCATATCCGAACGGAAGAGATCAATTTGTGAGGCAGCGAGCTCCTGCCAATTCACATTATCGCGAACCGCTCGTTCAAGAAGAGGTTCATCGATATCGGTGATGTTCTCAACGAAAGAGACGTGAGCGCCGCTTAAGCGTTGATAACGATTGATGAGATCAAAAGCAATATAGGTCGCAGCATGGCCAAGGTGGGTTGCATCGTATGGTGTGATGCCACAGACATACATCGTGAAATCTTTACCAGCATCAACTTCGGTAAGACCCTTTGACGTATTGAGAGTGAGAACAGGAAAGGAGAATTCAGCTGGTGGCTGGTAGAGATCTGGCCACGATGGGATGGTCTGTGATTGAGTCTCCATAGGTACCAATCGTATCTAAAAAGGTGGCCATGGGACGGCTGGCCAATCCTCGGATGGGAATGGGAATGAATTGGCTTTGAGGGTTCGATCGATTCTCATGATCAAGGCTGAAAGATCTTCCTCGCTGAGATAGTTAGATAACTTCGAATCTTCAATCTTCGATGGGAGTTGAGCTAAATCATCGCGTTCTTTCTCTGATAAAGATTCGCCTGCAAACTGCCATAGGACAGTACGCAACTTATCTTCGTGATGAAAGGCTACGCCATGGTCGCAGCCAAAGATCTTCCCCGATGTGGTTGGGAGAATATGTCCAAATTTTCTATCCGTGTTATTGATGAGGACATCAAAGAGCGCCATCGCTCTAATTTGAGGATCCGCACTTTGCGCAAGGGCCACGACATCGATTTCTTCGTCAACCTCGATCCACCGTTGCACCGAACCCATCCCAAATGGTCCGTCGCGAAAGATGGTCTCTGGAACTATTCCGTAACCCAAGAGATCAGAGAGTATGTAGGCAGCAACCTCTCGTTTTGCGAGTTCGCCATCGGGAAAATCCCAGAGGGATCGCTCCCCTGCGATCGGTTTGTAGATAACGCTCAGCGGGCTCTCTTCAGCTCCGATCTCACAGAGCAGGGTGGCATTCGAAGCATCTACAAGACGGCCGACCACCCGCATCTCACTGCTATGAAGATCAGAGTTGGTCAACGTCGATAACCATTTGCTCGAGGGCAGAGGTGTCCATCATTATTGATCGGAAGTCCACAGAATGGACAAACTTGTCGACCCGCATTGACAACAAATTCAGCACGATCAATAAAGGTGCGAGCCTGATGAATACGAATCGATGCCGTGACGAGTTCAGGGGCATCTTCAATGAGGAGGGCCTCTTCATCATCGAGGAGATCGACAATCTGCTCGTCACCCATCGCCTGTAGCTGAATGATGATTCGTTGATCGGACTCTTCCCAGCTCATCGCGATGATCCCGACTCGGAAATCTTCATCTATGGGGAATTCCAATGGCTCTTGATCACGCTTGTGTTGAAGTGAGAGTTCATCGAGACTCGCATTGCCTGATGCCCGAAGTTCTCGTACGAGCGTTCGAAGGCGTTCTGCTAGAGCTTGCACTTGGCTCTTCTCCACAACAACGGAGGAGAGCCCGGCACTCCCACGAATCTGGATGAAGAATGTCCGCTCACCAGGCAGCCCAACAGTTCCGGTTGTAAAACGTTCGACGAACTCGTGATTGGTTGAGATCCGGCTCATCGACTTCGCTTACCGCTCTTTATGGATGGCCCGGCTCCTCCGCCAAGAGTTGGCGCCGCGTTCGTTGAGACCCTCTCCTTCAAATGCGCAGTTGAATTTGTTTCAGCAACTATCGCCTGACCAGAATGAATCACGATCCGCGTCATGGATGCTGGATCGATAGCGATCCTCTGGAATTGATCGAGATGTAGACCGAGGTAATGAGCTGTGATCGCCTTAATGACATCGCCGTGAGAGACGAAGACGGTGGTCTTGCCTGGGAGAGCAAGCCGCGCAACTGCCTCGGTGCTTCGTCCCAGCATCTCAAGGAAACTTTCTCCGTCGGGAAATCGTACCGATGATGGCTTTGATTGAATCTCTCGCCAGAGTGGCTTCTTCGATAATCGCGCAAGTGATTTACCACTCCACTCGCCATATTCCATCTCAATAATCCCCGAATCCTTGACCACTTCGATTTGTGGATGTGATGCGAGAAATGGCGCAACAGTTTGGCGAGCGCGCAAGAGTGGACTGACGACAACTCGTGCGATTGTGAGGGCATCTAACTGCTCCGCAACCTTCTGCGCCTGCTCAAACCCTCTTTTACTCAGACCAACTGTCTTATCTCGTCCGGCGAGAATAGCTTTGGCATTTGCAGTGGAGTGGCCGTGCCGAAGAAGGATGATCTCGGTTGGTCGTGTCATATAAGAAGGTTACCGACTTATTGAGGATTCCGTTGGTAGCCTCAGGACTATGGAGATGCGCGCACTCGGACGAACTGGCCTGGCTGTATCTCGTCTCGCACTTGGGACTATGACGTGGGGTCGCGATACCGACGAACATGAGGCGGCAGACCAGCTTCGCTCGTATGTCGATGCCGGTGGCAATATTCTCGATACCGCAGCTATGTACGGAGATGGTGATAGCGAGCGGGTTATCGGTGGCTTCTTAGGGACGATGATTGGTCGAGAAGAAATCCTGCTTGCAACAAAGGCTGGAATCCCATCACATGGTGGCACGAGACGATCAAATAATTCCAGATCCAGTCTGCTGGATGAGTTGGATGGCTCGCTCACTCGCCTTGGTGTGGGACACGTTGATCTTTGGCAGGTACAAGGTTGGGATGAACAAACTCCCCTAGATGAAACCTTGGCAGCGATGGATTACGCCGTCGCCTCTGGAAAAGCGAGATATGTTGGTTTTGCAAACCTTGCCGCTTGGCAGTTAGCCCGAGCTGCAACCCTACAGAATCCACTCTTCGGAAAGAGCCCCATCACATCCATCCAGACCGAGTACTCGCTTCTCAATCGATCGATGGAGAGCGAGCTACTTCCAGCGACAGCAGAACTTGGTGTTGGAGTTCTCGCCTGGTCACCGCTTGGTCGCGGGGTTCTCACTGGTAAGTACCGAAATGGCACGCCATCAGATTCGCGTGGCGCAAGTCCGCACTTCGCTGAATTCATTTCGCCCTATTTAGATGAGCGATCACGTTCTATTGTTGAAGCAGTCTGCGTCGCCGCGCAAGGATTGGGGTATAGCCCTCTTGAGGTTGCTCTCGCATGGGTTCGAGATAACGCCGGTGTTTCAAGCGCGATCATTGGTGCTCGTACAGGTGCTCAATTAAGAGGCGTCTTAGCCTCAGAGGAGATCGTTCTGCCCGATCCCGTCAAAATCGCTTTGGATGAGATCTCAGCTTTATAAGATCTAGAAATTAGCAGTTAGATAGGAATCGCGCGAGGACGCGGACTCCAAAGATCAGGCCATCTACTGGAATTCGCTCATCCACTCCGTGGAAGAGTGCGAAGAAGTCGAGATCATCTGGCAACTTCACTGGACTATATCCATAACCGATGATTCCGAGATCTGAGAGCGCTTTATTATCAGTACCGCCACTCATAAGATACGGAACTGGAACGCCCTCGGGATCCTCAGCGATGATCGCATCGCACATTCCTTGAACGAGTGGACCATCAAAATCAACCTCTAGCGCCTTATCGCGGATCATTACCTCGACCGTTGCATCATCGCCAGCGAGTTGCTTCACGGTACTTGCTAACTCATCTTCAAAGCCTGGAAGAAAACGCCCGTCGACCACTGCTGACGCAGATCCCGGGATTACATTCGCTTTATAACCAGCTTCCAGCATCGTTGGATTCGCTGTGTTCTGAACTGTGGCGCCCATCATGCGGGCAGCACCACCGATGTGCTTCAAGAGCGGACGTGGATTTGCTGGGTCGTAGGCCTCCCCCACAAGTTCGGCAATCTTGGAGAAGAATTTTGAACCAGTCTTAGTCTCACGTTGCGGCCATTGGTGTTCACCAATACGAGCGATTGCGCGTGCCAACTTTGTTACAGCATTCGCAGGATTGATAAATGACCCATGACCCGCGTTTCCAGTGGCGGTGAGCTTCATCCATTGAATTCCCTTTTCAGCAGTTTCAACGAAGTAGAGACGGTGGCCACCCGTAATAGTGACTGAGAAACCGCCAACTTCTGAGATCGCCTCCGAATATCCGTCGAAGAGTTCAGGACGATTCTTTACTAGCCATCGAGAGCCATAGACGCTTCCCGCTTCTTCATCTGCGAAGAAGATCAACAAGACATTTCGTGGTGGAACAAAACCGGCTCGAGCCCAGGCACGAACGACCGCGAGGAACATCGCATCGCCATCTTTCATATCAACAGCGCCACGACCCCAAATGAATCCATCTTTGATAACTCCGCTAAATGGATCAACACTCCAGTCATCAGCATTTGCTGGAACAACATCGAGATGGCCATGAACGACGATTCCTGGACGGCTCTGATCCGCACCCTTAATCTTCGCTACGACGTTGACGCGATTGGGCGCGGTCTCAATGAGTTCCGATTCAATACCAACTTCGGCCAATTTAGCGGCGCAATACTCAGCAACCGCTTTCTCATCGCCCTTACCCTCGCCGTAGTTGACGCTGGGAATCTGGATCAATCCCTGAAGGAGTGAAATAACATCGGCCTCCATCTCTGCCATTTGGGCGGGAGTGAGGTTGTAGCCATTTGAGTCTGCGGGATTCTCATTGTTCTGGGTCATGTGCCAATCCTGCACCACAATCGCTCCATTTCCCACGCACGACAGAGATTGCTATATTTCTCCACTGATCCTTAGCAGCCAGCTAGGGGTAGACACTCGTCCGGGTGGCGGAATTGGCAGACGCGCTAGCTTGAGGTGCTAGTCCTCGCAAGGGGTTCGGGGTTCAAGTCCCCGTTCGGACACACAGTTACTCATATCTCGTTATAACTCCCAGGCTCTCGACCAGAGAACCTCTGAGAATCCATCAGGTAGTGGCAGGATACGGCCATGGCCGAGCTCACCTATTACTGCGGAACCATGGATAGCGGTAAGTCAACGCTCGCCTTACAGACAGCGCATAACCACCAGAGCCGGGGTCGCACCGGCGTGATCTTCACCAATAAAGACCGCGGTGGCCCAGGCATGATCACTAGCCGCCTTGGACTCAAGAGTGAAGCGGTTGAGGTCAGTAATGGGTTAGACCTTCATAAATTTGTTGTTGAGATGCTCAGTCGTGGTGAGCGCGTCGATTTCATTATTAGCGATGAGACGCAGTTCTTTGATGCGAAGCAGATCGAAGAACTTGCCCAGATAGTTGATGGGCTTGGAATCGATGTCTATGCATTCGGTATCTTGACTGATTTTCGAACGAAACTCTTTCCAGGTTCTGCTCGGCTCGTTGAACTTGCAGATCGAGTTTTGCCATTGCAAGTTGAAGCGCTCTGCTGGTGTGGATCTCGTGCAACCCATAATGCTCGTGTTGCCTATGGCGAGATGATTACCGAAGGCGAGCAAGTTGTAGTCGGAGATACACAGGATCCAGATGCAATCGGGTATGAAGTTCTCTGCCGTCGCCATCATATGCGTCGTGTAACAAGTCGTTCGGCGCGCGCCGCTCGCCCTGAGCCGCTACCCTTCCAAGGTATCTAACTCTCTTTCCAAACTCTTACCGCAAGACCCCCACTTATAAGGAGATCTTCATGGAATCAAAGGGCTACGCCGCACTTGCAGGAAACACTCCGCTTGAGCCATTCACCTTTACGCGTCGCGAACTAGGCGTGAAGGATGTCGCCCTTGATATCTCATATGGCGGTATCTGCCACTCAGATATTCATCAGGTACGAGAGGAGTGGGGCGCAAGCCTCTTCCCAATGGTTCCTGGCCACGAGATCGTTGGTCGAGTTACCCAGATTGGTTCATCTGTATCAAAGTTTAAAGTTGGAGATCTGATTGGAATCGGTGTCTTCATCGATTCTTGCCGAGAGTGTGAGAACTGTCTAGCTGGAAAGCAGCAGTACTGTTTAGGCGGAATGACTGGAACGTACAACACCTATGAACGCAATACGAAAAATATTGCCTTTGGTGGTTATTCAAACAATTTTGTCATCGATGAAGATTATGCGGTTCACGTGCCGGCGAACCTTCCGATGGAAGGTGTCGCCCCTTTGATGTGTGCAGGCATAACTCTCTACTCCCCTCTGCGCCATTGGAAAGCTGGTCCGGGTAAGAAAGTTGCAATCATGGGTCTTGGTGGACTCGGTCATATGGGAGTGAAGTTTGCAGCGGCCATGGGTGCCCACGTAACAGTCCTCTCCCATTCACCGAATAAGAAGGCCGATGCTCTTGCAATGGGCGCAGATGAATTTCTCGTCTTGGATTCAGACGAGGCTTTCACAGCACATAAGCGCCACTTCGATCTCATCCTTAACACCGTCTCTGCAGATCTGCCGATTGAGAAGTATCTCTCGCTAACTAAGGTCGATGGCACCTTGGTAATGATTGGACTTCCAAGTGCTCCCTTAGCCATTAATGTCGGAACTCTCATTGGATCACGACGTTCGCTCGCAGGATCGATGATTGGTGGAATCCCAGAGCTACAAGAGATGCTCGATTTCTGTGCAGAACATCAGATCGTTAGCGATGTAGAGGTTATCGAACCCAGCTACATCAATACCGCATACGATCGTACGGTCGCTTCAGATGTGAAATACCGCTTCGTGATCGATGCGAGTAAGTACTAACTCAATCTAAATAATTCTAAATAAATTGATGTGCTGCTGTTGCGATGAGTGGTGCCAGGAAGATCGCCGGCAGTAAGTTCCCGATAGCAATCACCTTGATATTGAGAATTCTCAATCCGATAGCAGTGAGAAGGATTCCGCCCACCGCAGTCATCGCACCTACCTGGTAGCCATTCATGACATTACCTAATCCCCAACCAGCAATCGTCCAGAGCCCTTGGTAGATTCCAACTGGAATGAATGAGGCGAGGACTCCCCAGCCGAACGTTGCGGCAAAGGCGATTGAAGTAATGCAGTCCAATATGCTCTTCAAAATGAGTTGTTGATGACCATTTCCCATTCCATCTGAAATAGAGCCAAGTATCGCTAGTGGACCAATCGCAAAGAGTAGAGACGCTGCCATGAACCCTTCAATGAAGTTGCCCCTACTTGAGCCAGAGAAGCGCTTACGTAGCTGATGTCCAAAAGATTCAAGGTGATCTTCTATTCGAAGCAAGGTGCCGATCAGGGCTCCAAGAACGAGAGCAACGATGATGGTGAGCAAAGTCCAACCACTAGGGAGAGCCTTGGAGTAGATCGGGTTCCATACGATACGAAGTGCGTCAGCGGCGGCAACGAAGGTGACTAACCCGAGTGCATCTGTGATGAGCGAACGGGTCTTCTCGGGAATTCTGTTCCCAAAGAGAACGCCGATCACACTACCGCCCATGATTCCCAATACATTGAGAAGAGTCCCGAATCCGATAAACATTAAGAACCAAATACTCCAAAGCGCAAAATGGAAATCACGCCCACTAATAAGCAGTACAGTGCAAAGGGCCGTAGCGTATTACTTCGAAAATATTTGACCAAGAATTTTACCGAGATAAATGTAGCGATGAACGCCGCAATAGTTCCAGCCAGTAGCGCGCCGTTTGATCCCGCGGCTATAGCTCCGTGATGCATCAATTGTGGAAGTTTAAAGAGAGATGCTCCGAGGATGGCCGGGAAGGCAAGGAGAAAAGCAAAGTCGGCTGCGACCGAACGTGAAAGACCACGCATCATTCCAAAGCTAATAGAGACGCCGAAACGAGAAATACCGGCAAAGAGTGCGGTGCTCTGACCAACTCCGACGACAAGGGCTTGCCCAAGAGAGACACGTTCAACTATGGCGGTATTCGAATCCTTTGCCATGGCGTGTGCATGACGACGATCAGTGAGACGCTCAACACCGAAGAGGATCAGACCATTAATAGTCAGGAAGCAAGCAGCATAGAGTGGCTTTCCAAAGTTCTTCTCAAAGAATTTGTTGAGGGCAAGACCCAGGAGTGCAACTGGGAGCGTTCCTACGATAAGACGAAGTAAGAGCGGAAGACCTGATCCTGCAGATGGATCTTTCCGAAGACCACGAAGTGCAGAGCCAAGAATGTTGAGCCAACGTCGACCAAAGATGATGAAGAGAGCTATCGCGCTCGCAAGGTGGAAAGCAACGGCAATGAGAAGGTATTGAGGATCAGCCGCGAAGCTCTTCCAACTGCCACCAAGCCACGCCGGCACGAGAACTGCATGACCAAGAGAGGATATCGGGAAGAGTTCAGTAACCCCTTGGAGTAATCCGACAACGATCGCTTGAAGGTATGTGAAGTGAAACATAGGTAGACTCTACAGGTGAGCGAGCAGAAAAGAGCTGAACCTAGCGGCCGTCAGGGTCTATTGAAGATTTTGTATCCGCAACGGACTATCCCCCGCATGCTTTGGACGAGCAATGGTCGATGGGATCTCTCAATGAGTCGGGTGGCTATCTTGCTCTTTGGACTGGCGATCTTTGGATTCGGTGATGGTCTTATCATTGAGTCCCATATTGGAAATGCACCATGGTCAGTGCTTGCTCAAGGACTTTCGTTGCACACGCCCTTCTCTATCGGTGAATGCACCTTCATTATCGGATTTCTCGTTCTCCTTTTATGGCTTCCGATGCGGGAACGTCCAGGTTTCGGTACGTTGGCAAATATCTGCGTGATCTCGCTCTTTATTCAAATTGCAGTAGATGTCGTTCCAGTGGTTCATCGTAACTTTCTACTCTCGCTTCTCATGGTCGTTACAGGAATCGCTCTCGTTGGGCTCGGCTCTACGCTCTACATCACAACTGGCTTGGGGCCGGGTCCGCGCGATGGTTTGATGACAGCGCTCCATCAACGAACTGGGGTTCGCGTTGCTCGAGTTCGACTAGCGATTGAGATCACCGCCCTCATCATTGGTGCTTTACTAGGCGGGACACTTGGCATTGGAACTGCGCTCTTTGCCTTTCTCATCGGTAATTCTGTTGCAATTTGGCTCGGAATCATCTCCCACTTTGCAGGAGCCAATTAACCGGTTCAATTGACTTCGATTCCAGAATCTCATTACACCGAGAAAAGGGCGAGCTACCAAAGAAGCCTCGATAGGCGCTTAAGGGGCTTGGGTGAACACTGGTAATCAGAGCATCGCTCTCAAAATAGTGTGAGAACTTTTTAGCGCTCTCCCCCCATAAAATTCCGACGGTTTTTGGAGTGACCACTGATGCAAGAACGGCATTGGTGAATTCCTGCCAACCGATAGATGCATGAGAGAGCGACTTTCCGGGCTCGCACGTCAGTATTGAGTTCAAGAGTAAAACTCCCTCATTGCGCCACTGAGTCAGATCACCTGATTCGGGTATTGGGAAACCTAGATCAGCGTGATACTCCTTGAAGATATTAGAGAGCGTCGGTGGAAACTTTCTGACAGAGTGTGGAATCGAGAAGGCAAGGCCGTGTGCATTCTCGCTCTGCGGATATGGATCCTGACCAAGGATCACCACTTTGACTGAAACTGGAGGAAGTGCGAAGGCGGCGAAGATCTGATCGCGATCTGGATTGGTTGCAGACTCACCGATCGCAGCATCGATTAAGTCCAGCAGAGGGAGATGGTCGACCAAAAGTCGCGACCATTCGCGTGGAAGGAGGGAGCGCAACGATTCCATGAACGAGATTACAAAGCGCGAGCGAAGAAGCGACCGCCCTCATTAATGACCGAGATCGCAATGCCATACGCACTTGAGAGATTTTCTGAGGTGAGAACCTCATTGATCAAACCCATACCAACGGCCTGGCCAGATTTCAGCAAGAGCGCATGAGTTGTTCCGTGCGGAATCTCTTCGAGATGATGGGTAACGATTAACGTTGCAGGTGAGAGCGGATCGGCAGCAAGTGCATCCAGGCGCTTGAGAAGATCTTCTCGACCGGATAGATCCAACCCAGCTGCTGGCTCGTCAAGGAGCAGAAGTTCGGGATTGGGCATCAGCGCTCTCGCAATCAGAACACGCTTCTTTTCACCTTCACTCAAGGTTCCGAAGGTGCGCTCTTTTAGATCGCGAACTCCCAGAGTGGTGAGCAGGCTCATGGCTCGGGACTCATCCCAGAGGTCATAGCTCTCATTCCAACGCCCGATAATCGCGTAGGCAGAGCTCATGACAAGATCCATCACGATCTCATCTTCTGGAATGGTTGTGACCAAATTTGTTGTCATCAATCCGATTCTTGGTCGGAGTTCGAAGACATCAGTTCGACCAATGACGGAGTCGAGAACTTCAACGGTTCCTGTGGTCGGATGGATATTTGTTGCTGCCAGTTGGAAGAGCGTCGTCTTTCCTGCGCCATTGGGCCCGACGATGACCCATCGCTGGCCCTCAGAAATCTCGAGCGAGATGGGTCCGAGGATCGTCGATCCATCACGAATCACGCTGACGCTATCGAATTTCAATACCTGGCTCACAGGAGTGAAAGATACCTGCTTCGGTGCTCACTAGCCGATAGCCTCTCCCTATGACCGCGCCTACAAAATTCACGGGATTGTTGCTCGCCTCAGGAGTCAATCAAGGAGATCCACTCTCCGCCGTTCTAGAGGTGTTGGCGCCCTTCTCGCTGACCGTCTTGAGCGCTGAGAACCTTGTCGTTCGTGATCGCTTCATCTACACACTCTTGGTCGAATTGAGCCCTGATCATGTCGCTCCATTATCCGCAGACCTTGACGAGGTTAGCGCTGCCGGTGTGATCGACATCGCCTATGACTTCACAGCGTTCGCTCTTCCTCAGCCGGAAGCGACGATCCCGTACCGCTCTACAACTGTTGCGCCTTTACTCTCGCCGGCGCAGGTCTTAGATCTTCACAAGGTGATCAGCAGTGGCGCGAAGGTGACCGCGCAAAACCTTGCGATTGATGGATCGTTCACCGTTCTTCACATTGATTATCAGGTTGAAGGAGGTGGATCGCAGGCAGTGCGCGAAGATCTGCTTTCAAAAGCTCGACTCCTTGGGTTAGCAACAACGGTGCGCTCAACGCGTGAAGTGAGAATTGGTGGCGAGGCGATCCTCTTTGATATGGACTCGACCTTCATCAATCAAGAAGTTATTGATGAGGTTGCAGCCCTCGCTGGAGTTGGCGAGCAAGTTTCTGCGATTACTGATCGCGCCATGAAGGGAGAATTGGATTTCAAGGCCTCTCTCATCGAGCGGGTACGGCTCCTTAAAGGACAACCGGCAGAGCTACTTCAACGCGTTAAAGAGAAGATCACTCTTACCTCGGGTGCTCGGGAGTTTGTAGAAGCTGCTCATGCCCGTGGTGCTCGAGTCGGAATCGTCTCTGGTGGTTTTCATGATGTGATCGATGAAGTTCTCGCACCTTTGGGTATCGATCTCGTTGTGGCAAACAGATTTGAAATTGTAGATGGCATCCTCACCGGTGAAGTTCTGGGTGAGATTGTGGACCGCGAGATGAAGGCCCAGACTCTCGCCTCCTTTGCAGATGGTGCATCCCGCTGCGTGGCAGTCGGAGATGGCGCTAATGACATCGCAATGATTCAAGGCGCAGATATTGGCGTAGCATTTTGTGCAAAGCCCGCGTTGCAAGATGTTTCAGACGTTGTGCTCAACCACCGTGATCTAAGAGCTTTACTACCTCTGCTCGGCTATTAGAAAAATTTAGAGTCGGCAGGCGTGGATATCGGTTACTAATATCCCCCGTGCGCCTACCTTCCAGAGATCATCGAGGATCTTATTGATCTCTTTACGCTTGACCATCGCCCGCACCGCGCTCCAATCGCCCTTTTGGAGAGGTGAGATGGTCGGTGACTCGATACCGGGTGTTAATGCGCAAGCCTGTTGGAGATTCTCATGTGCGACGTCATAGTCGACCAAGACATATTGACGCGCCATCACAACACCATTGAGTCTACGAATGACGGTCTCGATCGCATCATTGCGAACAACTCTATTTCCTTCAATGAGAATCGCTTCACTCTCAAGCAACGGCTCTCCAAAGGTGGCTAACCCTGCCTGACGGAGTGTTCCACCCGTTGAGACAACATCAGCAATCGCATCGGCTACACCGAGACGGATGGCACTTTCGACTGCTCCATCGAGACTGACGACCTCGGCTTTGATAGAACGATCTGCAAGGTAGCGCTGTAGAAGGCCAGGATATGCAGTGGCGACACGCAGACCTGCCAAGTCACTCTCCACCATGGGTTTTCCTGCGGGAGCGGCGAATCTAAATGTTGATCGACCAAAATCCAAGGCTAGGGCCTCTTTCGCTTTGACACCGGAATCGATCAGCAGATCTCGTCCAGTTATTCCAAGTTCAAGTTCACCTGAGCCGACATAGATCGCAATATCGCGTGGGCGCAAGTAGTAGAACTCAATGTCATTTTCAGGATCGATGAGGATCAAATCTCTCGGATCATTGCGCTGCCGGTAGCCAGCTTCACGGAGCATGAGTGATGCGCTATCGGATAATGACCCTTTATTGGGTACAGCAATCTTTAGCATGGCTTCTCCTGCTCGGTAGAACGATGAATAGGACTATAAAACTTTGTAGATATCTTGAGGTGTTAAACCCCTTGAGACCATCAGAACTTGTAGACGATAGATCAATTGCGAGATCTCAAGTGCAAGAGCTTCATCGCTCTCATGCTCGGCAGCGAGCCAGACTTCCCCGGCCTCTTCAATGATCTTCTTGCCCATTGCGTGAATGCCAGCATCAAGAGCGTCGACTGTGGAAGAGCCCACAGGGCGAGATTGAGACTTTTCAGCTAACTCAGCAAATAGCTCATCAAAGTTCTTCATACCCCGATTTTACTCGAGAGATGCAGCCTGCGTTGCCAATTTACGTAGCTCCTGAAGCGCCACTGCAGGTGATTCGGCCTTATATACTGCGCTTCCTGCAACGAAGGCATCGGCTCCGGCCGCAGCGGCAACAGCGATTGTCTCCATCGCGATTCCCCCATCGACTTGAAGCCAGATATCTCGGCCCATGGAATCGATAGCGGATCTTGCCTCTTGAAGTTTTGGCATCATATCTGCCATGAACTTCTGACCACCGAATCCAGGTTCGACAGTCATCACGAGCAACATATCGATCTGGGTCAGGAGTGATTCAACTCGACTAAATGCCGTGCCAGGTTTGATCGCAACGCTTGCTCGAGATCCGGCCGCTTTAATTGCAGATATCGTGGCTAGTGGGTCCTCGCTGGCTTCGATATGAAAGGTAACGTTCGCAGCACCAGCTTTTGCATACTTGACCGCATCAGAATCTGGGTTATTGATCATGAGATGAGCATCTACTGGGATTGGTGACGCTTCAATGATTGATCTCGACTCATCGAGTGAGAAGGTGATATTCGGGACGAAGATATTGTCCATCACGTCGAGGTGAAGAAAATCGGAATCTGTAGCGACCCGGTCGATCTCGAACTGCAGCTTTGAGTGGTCAGCATTGAGAATGCTTGGACACATTCGTATCACTCTAGCCATGCTCATGCCCTTACGTTACTGGTTGCTTGCGACGAAATAGTGCCATGAACATCGAGTCGGTTCCATGGATATCGGTCCACATTTGAATTGTTCCATCGGCCTCTACGAGATTCATCCCCCGGGCACTCTCGGGTATGAATGGGTTGAGATCAGCCAACTCAAAATCCTTATGTCGGTAGAGAAAGTCTGCTACTTGAGCAGAAGTCTCACTGCGGTGGGGTGAGCAGGTGACATAGGCAATAACTCCCCCAGGATTCAAGAGTGCCACCCCGGCATCTAAAAGGTCTCGTTGGATTGTTACGAGATTCTTCAGGTCCGCAATTGTCTTGCGCCAGCGCGCTTCAGGTCGACGACGAAGCGCACCTAAGCCACTGCATGGCGCATCAATAATGATTCGATCGTAACGGGTGGGTAGGCTCGGAAGATCCTCACCTCGATGGGAAATAACGTTAGCCGGCGGTACTACATGGCTTACCAGTCGTGCGCGGTGTTCGGTTGGTTCGTTTGCGGTGAAATTATCTTTAACCCTATGGGTGTGAATGAGATTGAAGAGCATCGCCGCTTTTCCGCCGGGACCAGCGCACATGTCGAGCCAATTGAGGTAAGGCTCATCCGTTGCGGTGTTGAAGAAAATCTCACTTACGAGTTGTGACCCTAAATCTTGAACGCCAGCCCTACGTTCATGGACTGCAGCGTATGAACCAGGCATCTTCGAGGATCTGACTGCATAAGAACCTTCAGATATCGCTTCCCCACCTTCAGTTAAAAGCTCTTCACGGGTAGATAGACCTGGCCAAGCGACGAGGTGCGGGGCGACCGGTCGATTATGTGACTCAAGGAGTGTGACGAGGCGATCTGGATCCTTGAGTCGATCGTTGAAGGCCTTAACAATCCAATCAGGATGTGAATAACGAGTACCAAGATCGTCTTCTTCGTCAAAGTTTGGTGGGTCCCGTAGAACCGAACGTAAGATCGCATTCACATAAGACGCCTTACCTTCACCCGCAACAGACCGGGCAAGCTCAACCGTCGCATCGACTGCGGCATGGTCCGGAACTCTCATCTCGAAGATTTGATGAAGACCCATGCGAAGAAGATCAACAACGGCATGATCTAAGCTCTCAAAAGGGCGATCGATCTTGCCGCGAATGGCGAAGTCATGCTTGCCCTGCATACGAAGAGTCCCGTAACTGAGTTCGGTAGCAAAAGAACGGTCACGCTCATCGAGTGTCGAATCCGCAAGCAATTGAGGTAGTCGAATATTTGCAAAGGCACCCTCTCGATTAACCTGTGAGATGAGGGTGTAGGCGATCCTTCGAGATTGGTCAGGTTTAGGCCGTTTGAAATCCGATTTAGCCAAGAGTCGTGAACCTCTCACCTGGTTCTACGCGCGCACCTCGCAAAAAGTCCGCTGCTGGCATTCGCTTCTTTCCAGCAGGAGTTACTTCTCCAATTTCGATTACAAGATCCGCTGACTGCACAAAGGTCGAACTTCCCTCGCTCCACACTTCGCCAATTGCCTTCGAATCTGAAAGTGTTGGCGAGATCTTCCCTTGGTGGATCGTGATCTTTGCCCCACGAAAGTATGTGTATGTTCCTGGTTTCTGCGACAGGGCTCGAATCTTCCGTAAGGTTTTTATTGCAGAGTCGTTCCAGTCAATCTCTCCCATCTCCTTGGAGATCTTTGGGGCGAGCGTCACACCTGAAAGACTCTGATTCTTCGGCTTCTCACCGCTGGCGATCTTCTCAATCACGTCAATAATTGCTGCCCCACCACGCTGCGCCATGATCTCAAGGAGCTCTTCAGTCGTCGCATCATCGTCGATGTGCATCTCCTCTTGGAGATATATGGGACCGGTATCCATTCCTTTATCCAGCTTGAAAATCGAGATACCAGTGACTTCATCGCCTTCAAGAATCGCCCATTGAACCGGAGCAGCGCCACGCCAGCGCGGAAGAAGGGAGAAGTGAAGATTGAGCCAACCAAAACGTGGGCCGTGAAGCAATTCTGGCGGAATGAGTTTGCCGTATGAGGCAGTGATGACAAGCTGAGGCTGAGCCTCCAAAAGATGTTTGTTGATCTCTGAGATATCAGCAGGCTTTGCGACCACGAAACCCCGCTCTACTCCCCACTGTGCCAGCGGATTGGCGCTCTCACTCTGGCCACGCCCCACCTTTCGATCAGGATGAGTAATGATCGAAGCAAGGGTGTGACGAGACTCTTGAATCGCTTCAATTATTGGAACGCTGATGAGCGAGGATGAAGCTACTGAGATCTGCACTAGATAGTGACCCTAGTTTCCGAGGCCGAAGGTGTTGTGCGGTGAGACTTTAATGATGGGAGCTTCACCACTTGCAGCTGCTGTCCCAAACCATTCGCTCTCGCGAATCTCCTTCATCGCATTCTTTCTAAGTTCTACGGTCATTCGATCGACAAAGAGGATGCCGTTGAGGTGATCGGTTTCGTGCTGAAGCGCTCTCGCTAGGAATTCAGTTCCTTCGACAGTAATCGGCTCTCCATGCATGTTGAAACCCTTTGCAACTGCACGAAGTGCTCTCGGAGTATCGGCATACACTCCGGGAAATGAGAGACAACCTTCTTCACCATCTTGCATCTCATCGCTGAGATCTAATGTTGGATTAATGAGGTGCCCTATAACATCATCGACATCCCAGACGAAGACACGGAGCGAGACGCCTATCTGTGGGGCGGCCAAACCAGCCCCTGGGGCATCATGCATCGTGTCGGTGAGATCAGCTACGAGGGTCCGAAGCTCCTTGTCGAAATCCACGACTGCAGTAGCAGGTGTTGTTAGTACCGGATCGCCAAAATACCTAATTGGTTGAATCGCCATGAGGCCATTCTACCTGTTTTACACTTACGTCTTACGCAATCGAGTAAGGATCAAAGCGGAGCGCAAAGACCTCTCGCTTCTGGGCGGCTCGCACTCTCTGAAGGCTGGCGAAGAACTCTGAGATCTCTTCACCTTTTGCGACCTCATACTTCACAAGCAGGCGACCTTTACCATCCTTTGTCTGAGGTAGAGGAAACGAGATAAAGCCTCTAACTTCAAGAAGTTCGGAGATCTTTGCAAGATCAGAGAACGGACCTTCGCAGATCATCAACTTGAAGTACGGCGGGAGTTTGGCATCGTGTCGTTCATGCATCTCTCTGGAAGCTAGGTCATAGGAATCTGCTCGAACGAGGCCTTGGGAGATCGTCTCTGATGAGGGCAATGAAAGGTAGAAAGCTCCATCGGGTTGCAGCAGAGATAGGAGCTTGAACCAATGTGAACGAACTTCCTCTTGGCTACGTAGTTGTACTTGTGAATATGCCAGTTGCGCATCTAGAACAAAGATACCTGCATACATTCCAACCGGTTCAGCCCCAAGGGTTGCAATCACCAGTGATTTTCCTTCAGGAAGGCTCGCTATCTGCGAATCCCCCGATGATTGAATCACCTTCGCCTGAGGGAAGGCGCGTCCAAATTCAGAAGCGGTTCTCACGGCACCTCTATGCGTCACCCACATCTTCTCACCGTTACACCACTGACAGTGCCAGTTAAACGTGACTTCACTACATAATGCACATTCGGGATTGGCCCCTTCTTTCGGAACTCGCAATTTCCCACCACATGAACACGTTGCTTTTGTTCGGCATTTCGCGCACGAGAATCCTTCGACATACCCAGCGTTTCCCACTGAGATGAGGACGCTTCCGCGATTGAGCGCTTCACGAATCTGCGGAAAGATCTCTGGTTCTCTTCCGTCAGCAGCAAGAAATGAGAGGCGTTTAATCTTTGTCCGAGGATAGAGATGAGGAATTAACCATTTACCCTCAACCTGTCTCACAATTTCGACAGAGGGTGAGTTTGATACGAAGATCACCGAGTTCGCAGAGCTACGCAAGAGAGCGATATCTCGACTATTCCAGGTGGGTGATCGCCGCTCGTAATGATGACTCTCCACCTCATTGAAGAGAATCAAGGTGTCGTTCGCTCCGAGATGCAGGAGTGTTCCATTTCGTAGCGTGAGGATGATTCCCGAGGCTGCACAGTTCGCCTGAAGGTATGCGCCATACCGCTCGCTCTTCGTTTGTGCCGAACTCAGTGCAATATATGGAATCGCTTCATTCTCCAAGGTTCGCGCACTCGCAAGTAGATCCTTCTGGTCCGGCAGAACAACTACGACCTTTCCCAGCGTGGCTCTGGATCGAGCGATCTTCATAAGGATTGTGTACGGCTCTTGAGAGGCAGGGAGAAGCACGAGATCACGGAGTTGATCTCGGCTCTGAACTCGTTTAATAAGGGATTTAGGCAAGGACTTCTCATTGATCTCCTGAAAGAACCGAGGTCCAGGCTGACTCATCACGGTCTTTGAGAATGCTCGCTCTCCCGTGATCGAGAAAGGTGGGCTCATGCTGCCCAATACTGACCAGGTATCCGTGGCATATCGTTTAGCGATGGCGCGAGCCAGGGTGATCTGTTCAGGCGTAAAGACTGGCACTGAAGAGATCAGAGAGTGAACTGACTTAATCTTTCCCGTGGTTGATGGCACTGCAGACCGAGAGAGTATTACTCCTTGAGCGATTGCATTTCCAAATGGGAGTGAAACCAGGTCTCCAGGTTGAACCCCTTCACATCCTTCAATAAGTTTGTAGGTGAAGACTTCTTCAGCATGGAAGAAGGGAAGATCAACGATTACATCGACGAAGGGATCTTCAAGAAGAGTTCGGCGTACTTTCTGCGCCTTCTCCACCTTTAACTTGAGTGGCTTTACCTCAGCCACGATCAATTAGCCCTTGACTGCGTTTTGAAGAGCCTGGGCCCGATCAGTGCGCTCCCATGAAAATTCTGGAAGTTCGCGTCCGAAGTGGCCGTACGAGCTTGTCAGTGAGTAGATCGGACGTAGTAGATCCAAATCGCGAATGATTGCAGCTGGTCGAAGATCGAAGACAGATTCAATGGCAGCTTCGATAGCCAAGACTGGGACCTTCTCTGTTCCAAAGCACTCAACGAAGAGTCCTACCGGCTGAGCCTTTCCGATTGCGTAGGCGATCTGAACTTCACAACGGGTTGAAAGGCCAGAGGCAACAACATTCTTCGCCACCCACCGCATTGCATACGCTGCAGAGCGATCTACCTTTGATGGATCCTTACCTGAGAAAGCTCCGCCACCATGACGGGCCATGCCGCCATAAGTATCAACAATAATCTTTCTTCCCGTAAGGCCAGCGTCACCCATGGGTCCCCCGATAACAAAGCGGCCGGTTGGATTAATGAGAGTCCGTACTGAAGAAATATCGATTGCCAGATCTGCAATTACTGGGTTGATCACATACTTCTTGATCTCGGGTGCAAGCTTCGAATCGATATCAACATCGGCTGCATGCTGCGAACTGACGACGACCGTATTGAGTGCAATCGCGCGATCACCGTCGTATTCAATCGTGACCTGAGTCTTTCCATCAGGACGGAGGTATGCAAGTTCCCCCGATTTGCGGACCTTTGCAAGCTGCATCGAAAGTTTGTGTGCAAGGGCGATCGGAAGCGGCATGAGTTCAGGAGTGTCATCACAGGCGTAACCGAACATGAGGCCTTGATCGCCCGCTCCCTGAAGATCTAGCGGGTCGGCAGAAGCACTAACACGCTTCTCAAAGGCAGAGTCAACTCCTTGGGCGATATCTTTCGACTGTTGGCCAATAGAGAGTGAGACACCACAAGAGTTTCCGTCGAAGCCTTTATCTGATGAGTCGTAACCGATCTCGAGCACGGTTTCACGAACGATATTCATGACATCGGCATAACCGCTCGTAGTCACTTCACCGGCTACGTGAACCTGTCCAGTAGTGATCAACGTTTCAACGGCCACTCGCGAGGTCGAGTCTTGGCTGAGAAGAGAATCTAAAATTGCATCTGAAATCTGGTCAGCCATCTTGTCTGGATGGCCTTCAGTCACGGATTCTGATGTAAAGAGGCGCTTGGTCATTGGCCTAACTTAACTTATCGCTCGCCAAATCGAGAAGTTTATGGGCGAGTGTCACTTTACTAACCCCTGCTAACTCCTCAACAATGCCACTGCCATCCAGGATCGAGCCAGAGGTTTGGTCAGAGCCAAAGATCGCTCCCCCTGAGACATCATTCACATAGATGAGATCAAGCTTCTTATTCAGATACTTTTCTCTTGCCTTTGCGATAGCGCCATCCCCCGTTTGAGCTGCGAAACCAACGAGGATCTGCGACTTCTTACGATCGCCCAGCTCTTTGAGAATATCGACCGTTGGGGTCAATTCAATAGAATGGTAAGAAACCTTCTCGATCTTTAGATCTGCTTGATGCAATGGTTTTGCATCTGCAACCGCAGCGGTCATCACGACGATATTGCTCTGATCGAAGTGTTCGAGAACCGCTTTATGCATCTGGTCGGCGCTCTGAACATGAATAGTAGTAATTCCTTCTATCGCCTCTTCGTGAGAATTGGCAGCGATGAGCGTGACAGAAGCTCCGCGGGCTGCAGCAGCGTACGCAACCGCATACCCCTGCTTTCCGGTGGATCGATTTCCAATAAATCGAACTGGATCAATTGGCTCTTGGGTACCACCAGCCGTTACCAAGACGCTTCGACCAATGAGGTCAGCCTTAGATGAGAGCAGATCGTTTAAGGCGTTAATAATCTTTGGGGACTCTGGATAACGACCGATTCCAGTGTCAGAACCCGTCATGCGACCCTCATCTGGATCGAGAACAACAATCCCCCGAGATCGAAGCGTTGCGACATTCGCCTGGGTCGCAGCATTGAGCCACATCTCTGGATGCATCGCTGGTACGAGCAAGATGGGAGATGTTGTAGCTAAGAGAATGTTGGTGAGCAGATCATCAGCTCGACCCTGTGCAATTCGCGCAACCAGATCAGCAGTCGTCGGAGCTATGACGATCGCATCGGCGCTCTTGGCAAGGGAGATATGAGGAACGCTGTGAACATCGCTCCATAAATCAT
>DAINQZ010000002.1:55660-59345 GCA_036742235.1 Candidatus Nanopelagicaceae bacterium
ACTGTTACAAGGAAGCCATGATCTTGCAAGCGCCGGATGAGATCAGCGCTCTTATATGCAGAAATTCCCCCGCCGACGCCAAGGATAACTTCGCGACCACGGGGGAACATAAGAAATTCCGAGTGAGGTGATTAAGCGGTTGCTTCTTGAGCCTTAGGCTCTAGATTCTCAATGGTGAGTAGACCCTCGTTGATCTCGCGGAGTGCGATCGAGAGTGGCTTCTCATGAACATAGGTCTCAACAAGTGGTCCTACATATTCAAGGAGGCCCTCACCGAGTTGTGAGTAGTAAGCGTTGATCTGACGAGCACGCTTTGCTGCGTACAGGACGAGGCTGTACTTAGAGCCGGCCTTATCGAGAAGTTCATCGATCGAAGGATTCGTGATTCCATCCATATTCGACATTGAGCTCATGCGATCCTCTTTCATTCAAATCTATAGGCAGATACTCGCCGGTTCACTTCACTACCGAAGGTGTGAAGTCGCCAAGGATACCAGTTCCTCGACAAGCTCTCCGACTTGGTGATTTACGAGAATATGATCGAACTCCCCTGCCGCAGCCATCTCGACCTCGGCCAGAGCCAGTCGCGCAGCCTGCCGTTCGGGCGTATCGGTTCCTCGGCCCTCTAATCGGGCCTTCAACTCATCCCAAGATGGAGGGGCGATGAAGACGAGCATAGCCTGCGGATCGGCGCTTCGGACCTGACGAGCACCTTCAATCTCGATCTCTAAGAGTACGTTCTTTCCAAGGGCTAACCAATGCTCGATTGGTTCTCGCGGAGTGCCGTAGCGAGCACCGGCAAATTCTGCCCACTCCAAGAATTGCGAAGCAGCGACCATCTGATCGAACTTGGAATCGTTATAGAAGAAGTAATCCACGCCTTCACGTTCACCCTCGCGTGGATCTCTCGTTGTTGCAGAGATGGATACCCAGAACCTTGGGTCGCTCTTTAACTCTTTGGTGATCGTGCTCTTCCCAACACCGCCAGGCCCTGACATTACGATCAAGGTACCTCTCTCAGGGTCGACCTTCGACATCGCGAGCTCCCCCTTAAGTGCAGTGATCTGATTTCTTCCTAGACCGGCAATTCTCCGAGTTGGCGAGATCTTGGCTCTCTCCATAATTGCCTGTGCGCGTAACTTACCAACTCCTGGTACCGACTCTAACAACTCGCGAACTCGCATCTTCTGAATTGCGGGATCGGCAGTGTTGATGACATCAAAGATGCTGGTCTCAGAACTTCGCAACCGAGCTTTCATCTCAGAGCGCTCTTTACGAGCTGCCGCAGCAGCAAGAAGTGCAGCTGCCCTGGCTTCCGGTGTGAGTTTAGGAGGAAGTGGCGTCATCGAGAATCTGCTTTGCCTTCTCGCTCATCGCATCCAGGCCCGAGCTATAGAGAGATGTAATTGGTCGTCCGATTACCAGATATGTCGATCCAGCCTTCATCGCTTCTTTTGGAGTCATAACTCGCATTTGGTCTCCGGAAGCCGAACCGGCAGGACGAACACCAGGAGTGATGATTGCAGGGTTTTGCCCGATGCGATCTCTGATTCCAGCGACTTCAAGTGGGGATGAGACGATGGCCTTCGCACCGGCCTTAACCGCGAGATCGGCTAGCCCGATCGCTGCATCAAGAGGTGAACCCGAGTAGCCGATCTCTGAGAGATCCGACCCGGAGAGTGAGGTCAAGATTGTTACTGCCGTAATCGAGACGTGCGGAACTGCTGTCGCGGCGGCGTTGATCATTGCTGATCCACCGGAGGCGTGAACTGTAAGAAACTTTGGAGATATTCCAGAGATAGAGGCGGCAGCCCCAGCTACAGTATTTGGAATGTCATGCAATTTGAGATCGAGGAATAGATCAAAATCTCCTGCAGTACGCAGCTTGGCAATACCTGGCTCACCAAATTTGAGGAAGAACTCGAGACCCGCTTTGTAGGTTGAAATCGAATCACTCGTGGCCTCAATCCATTGGCATGCGATATCGAGATCATCAGTATCCAGTGCAAGAATCAATGGGTTCATGAGGTCACCTCTCTATGTGCGTAACCTACGGCTTCTTCGACGCTGGAGAAACCCTTCTCGGTCAGAATAGCTTCGAGTTCGTTCTTGATTGAGATCGCAGCAGTTGGATTTCCAAATGTTGCAGTACCAACTGAAACAGCGCGAGCTCCTGCGAGAATGAACTCAAAGGCGTCGCGACCATTCGCAATTCCGCCCATTCCTAGAATTGGTAACTTTGGAAGAGCAGCATGAACTTGATAGACCGCTCTCACCGCAACAGGTCTGATCGCAGGACCACTTAGACCACCTGTCTTCTGGGCGAGTTTTGGCAGCATCAGGTTTGTATCGATCACCATGCCGAGCAAGGTGTTGATGAGCGCTACGCCATCGGCTCCAGCATCTGCAACCTCACGAGCGATAGCGACAATATCTGTTACATCAGGTGAGAGTTTTGCGATGATCGGGAGTTCTCCCCCAATATTTCTCCGAACCGCTTCGATCGCTGCTCGAGCCGTCTCGGGATGGCAGGAGAAGACCATTCCTCTGTTCTCAACGTTGGGACAAGAGATATTTACTTCAAGCGCAACGACTCCGGGAAGATTACGCATCCGTCGGGCCAAGACCGCATAATCCTCAACCGTCTCACCGGCAATACTGACGATAGTTCGAGCTCCTTGCTCGGCCAACCAAGGAATATCATTCTGAAGGAATTGGTCAACACCCGGACCTTGTAGGCCGATTGAATTAAGCATTCCACTTGGGGTTTCAGCCATTCGAGGAGTTGCCCGACCACTTCGTGCTTTGATCATGATCGATTTCGTAACGATCGCACCAAGATCGGTGAGTGGGAAGAATTGTGAGAGTTCTTTGCCGGAGCCAGCACAACCACTTGCTGTCAGGATTGGATTAGGAAGCGCGGCGTTACCTAGCGTTGTACTGAAATCAAAGCTCATGCTCCGAACGTCCCTTCTGGGATCTTTCGCTTGCTATCCCATACGACCTTCGAACCATCCATTACTGGCCCATCGATACACGATCGAAGCATTCGTGGAACTCCGGCATCATCGCGCACGGGAATAACGCAGGTCATACAGACCCCGATCCCACAGGCCATCGACTCCTCAACCGCTGCTTGATGGAGGATGCCATATCGTTCACTTACTCGAGTGATCGCCTCTAACATTCCCATGGGTCCACAGGAGTAGACGATCTCAATCTCATTCTCTTCAATAAGCGATGGCAGAACATCTGTGATCTGTCCTTGAATCCCAGTTGAACCATCATCGGTCGTGATGGTGAGAGAAGAGACTGCACGCTTGCCCTCAAGTGGCGCGTAGATCTTATTTGCAGTGCTTGCCCCAAGGACCATATCAACGCGGCAACCACGACTCTTGAGAAGTTCGGCTAATCCAAAGAGTGGCGCACTGCCATAACCCCCGCCAACCAGAAGTGCTCGAACTGGTTCGGTTGGAATTCCGAAGTGAGTGCCGAGAGGTGCGACCATGTCGACAACCGAATGAGGTGGTAGCGAGGTCAACCATCTGCTTCCTTGACCATGCGGAGCAACAATGAGCTCTATAAGACCGCCTTCCGCGCACTTCTCGGTCGAGCGATAGATCGCAAAAGCGCGCCGTAGCACCATGGATGAACCTTCGCCACCGACAGCAATCGCTACGAAATT
>DAINQZ010000002.1:59445-60683 GCA_036742235.1 Candidatus Nanopelagicaceae bacterium
GAAAGTCCCTCACCGTCAACATCTGAGTTCTTTCGAACGCTAGTGGATGCGATGCCGTTCTTCTTTAGGAAATCATGGGTCCCGGCAGTTGTGTAGAGAGTAAAGCCGAGTTTGGAGATCGCCTTTGCCGGAGCCAATGCATCCTCCTTGTCGCGATCTGAGAGCGAGATGAAGACCGATCCCTTCATGGGAAGCGGCCCGAATGCTGCGATCTGACTCTTTGCATATGCCTGGCCGAAGGTAGAGGCGATGCCCATAACTTCACCGGTCGAGCGCATCTCTGGCCCAAGAACAGAATCAACGCCAGTTCCATCAAGACGTCTGAAACGATTCCAAGGTAGAACCGCCTCTTTTACTGAGACACCATTTGCAACGCCATCGCCTGCGAGAGGAAGGATTGAAGAAGTTCGCAGTTCTGCAATCGTTACACCCGTCGAAATGAGAGCAGCCGCCTTCGCAAGAGGATTACCTGTCGCTTTACTGACGAATGGAACTGTTCGTGATGCTCGAGGATTCGCCTCGATGACGTAGAGAGTTCCTTCGCGGGTGATTGCGTATTGGATATTGATCAGGCCCCGCACGCCGACATTTGAGGCGATCTTGAATGTTGCTTCGCGAATTTCAGCGATCTTCCCCGCATCTAAGGTGAAGCTAGGAAGGACACATGCGGAGTCACCGGAGTGAATGCCTGCCTCCTCAATATGCTCCATCACGCCTGCAAGGAAGAGTTCGGAACCATCGAAGAGAGCATCGACATCAATCTCAATTGCATCATCGAGGAATCGATCAATCAGTACTGGATGATTTGGTGTGATCTCCGTTGCCTTGAGAATGAACTCCTCAAGAGATTCATCATCGTAGACGATCTCCATTCCACGGCCACCAAGTACGAAGGATGGACGAACAAGAACGGGATACCCGATGCCATGAGCAACAATCTTCGCCTCTTCGAAAGATTTAGCCATTCCAAAATCTGGCGCCTTTAAGTCACTGATTTCGAGGATCTTTCCAAATTCGCCACGATCTTCTGCAAGATCGATCGCATGTGGGGATGTGCCGAGGATCGTGACACCAGCTTCTAGCAGTCCTCGAGCTAGCCCAAGTGGAGTCTGTCCGCCAAGTTGAGCGATCACACCAAGAACTGGGCCGGCTTGTGTCTCGGCAGCAATGACCTCGAGTACATCTTCCAGTGTGAGGGGTTCAAAATAGAGACGATCAGATGTGTCATAGTCGGTCGA
>DAINQZ010000002.1:60783-62881 GCA_036742235.1 Candidatus Nanopelagicaceae bacterium
GCGCCTTTTGCAGCGCCTCAGGGAAGCTACGGCCAATCGCCATCGCTTCGCCTACCGATTTCATTGTTGTCGTAAGTCGGTCATCTGCTTCTGGAAACTTCTCAAAGGCGAATCGCGGAACTTTGACCACGATGTAATCAAGAGTCGGTTCAAAGGAGGCGGGAGTTGATTTGGTGATGTCATTTTGGATCTCATCCAAGGTGTAGCCAATAGCTAACTTCGTCGCGATCTTTGCAATTGGGAAACCCGTTGCCTTCGAGGCAAGGGCCGAAGACCTGGAAACACGTGGGTTCATTTCGATGACGATGATTCGGCCATCGACAGGATTGACGGCGAATTGGATGTTGCAGCCACCAGTAGCAACGCCTACCTCGCGGATAATCTCGATCGATAGATCACGAAGCTTCTGATACTCAACATCCGTAAGCGTGAGAGCTGGCGCAACAGTTATCGAGTCGCCGGTGTGAACACCCATCGGGTCTAGATTCTCAATGCTGCAGACAATGACGACATTATCCTTTTGATCGCGCATGACTTCGAGTTCGTACTCTTTCCAGCCAATGATGGACTCTTCGAGTAAGACTTCGGTCGTAGGGCTATGTCTCAATCCTGCGCCGGCGATCTGCTCAAGTTCTGATTGATTGAAGGCAATGCCCGATCCCAAACCACCCATTGTGAAGGAAGGTCGGACGACGACGGGATAATTGAGTTCGACAGCTGCAGCTAAACACTCTTGCATGGTGTGGCAGATGATTGATTTGGAGGAGGATCCTCCTACCTTCTCAACGATCCCCTTGAAGATCTCACGATCTTCACCGCGTTTGATTGCATCGATATTGGCACCGATCAACTTTGTGCCATATTTCTCGAAGGAGCCGCGCTCGAAGAGCTGCATCGCTGCGTTGAGCGCCGTCTGGCCGCCGAGCGTCGCAAGAACCGCATCTGGACGTTCCTTCTCCAAAATCTTCTCAATCACTTCTGGCGTAATCGGTTCGATATAGGTCGCATCTGCAAACTCGGGGTCGGTCATGATTGTCGCTGGATTTGAATTGATGAGGATGACTCGAATCCCCTCTTCACGGAGGATGCGACAGGCCTGCGTTCCTGAGTAATCAAACTCGCATGCCTGGCCGATAACGATCGGGCCAGAGCCAATTACGAGGACGCTCTTGATCGAAAGATCTCTACTCATTGGTTGCGGCTACTTTCTTCTTGGCCATCATCTCGGCAAAGTGATCAAAGAGGTATGCCGCATCGTGAGGACCCGCAGCAGATTCTGGGTGGTACTGAACGCTAAATGCTGGCCGTTCGAGGAGCTCGAGGCCTTCGACAACACCATCATTGAGGCAGATGTGACTGACATGCCCAGCTCCGAAGACGGTTGTGAAGTTTGAATCGACAGGGGCATCTACAGCAAAGCCATGATTGTGCGCAGTGATCTCAACGCGACCGCTCTGCAGATTCTTCACGGGTTGATTAATTCCGCGGTGTCCAAACGGTAACTTGTAGGTTGAGAAGCCCAAGGCGCGACCAAGAATCTGATGGCCGAAGCAAATTCCAAAGACCGGGATCGAATCGCCAAGGAATCCGCGGACTAGCTCGACCATCTCATCCATAGTTGCGGGATCTCCAGGACCATTCGAGAGGAATATCCCATCGGGATTGATTGCGCGAATCTCTTCACTCGTAGATCGCATTGGAAAGACGTGGACTTCCATGCCGCGCTCTGACATATGACGGGGTGTCGCTGACTTAATTCCTAGGTCGATCGCTGCAACGGTGAAGGTCTTTTCAACTCCTGGCGGCGGCGCAATCACGTACGTGGAATCTGTTGTTACATCATCTGCAAGAAAGAGCCCGGTCATTGGAGGAATTTCACGAACCTTTATAACCATCTCATCGCGCGAATATTCTGTGCCGGAGAAGATTCCGACCTTCATTGATCCACGATCACGAAGGTGGCGAGTGATCGCTCGAGTATCAATGCCTTGAATTCCAACAACACCAGCATCTATGAGCGCCGATTCAAGACTCTCTTCTGACCGCCAATTCGATGTACGAGGAGATGGATTTCTGACTGCGAATCCAGATACCCAAA
>DAINQZ010000002.1:62981-72414 GCA_036742235.1 Candidatus Nanopelagicaceae bacterium
GCGGTCTCTAGACCAACCATTCCAAAGGCGGCACTTGCCCACTCACAATCTTTATCCTCACGAGGGTGCGGTGCATGATCGGTTGCAACGATATCAATCGTGCCATCCGCGAGTGCCGTACGAAGCGCTTCAACATCCGCTTGAGTTCGAAGTGGTGGATTGACCTTGTAAATCGGATCATAAGAACGGGCTAACTCGTCAGTAAGGATGAGATGGTGCGGCGTTACTTCGGCCGTTACGGACATCCCCTGAGCTTTAGCCCAACGAATAATCTCGACCGATCCCTTCGTTGAGAGGTGACAGATATGCAGGCGGCTCCCCACAGCATTCGCAAGGAGGATATCTCGAGCAATGATCGACTCTTCAGCAACGGCTGGCCAGCCAGCAAGACCCAATTCCGCCGCTACCGCTCCCTCATTCATCTGGGCATTGATCGTCAGTCTTGGATCTTGAGCATGCTGGGCAATCACACCGTCGAAGAGCTTCACATATTCGAGTGCTCGACGCATGAGAAGTGGATCGCTCACACACTTGCCATCATCGCTAAAGATTCTAACCTTTGCCTGCGAATGCGCCATTGCGCCAATCTCTGAGAGCTTCTGACCCTCTAAGCCTTCACTGACTGCACCAATTGGATAGACATCACAGAGGCCGGCGCTTTTGCCGAGTCGCCAGACTTGTTCTACAACACCAGCGGAGTCTGCGACAGGGTTGGTATTGGCCATCGCTGATAAAGCGGTAAATCCGCCACGCACGGCAGATTGCGAACCACTTAAGACGGTCTCTGCATTCTCTTTCCCTGGTTCGCGCAGATGCGTATGAAGGTCTACAAAGCCTGGAAGTGCACGAAGGCCTGCACAATCGATGATCTCACCCGACGCAGTAAGTGAAGAGCCGATTTCCACGATCTTCTCGCCCTTAATCCGAATATCAACGATTGAACCATCAACCATCGTTGCGTTCTTTAAGAAGAGTTCACTCATTGGGCTACTCCTGTCGTTGCAATATCTGGTCCACCAAGTAATTGATATAGAACGGCCATTCGTACCAGCACGCCATTTGAAACTTGTTCCACCACCACTGACCGGATCGAGTCAGCGCTCGCGGCGCTAATCTCGAGCCCTCGATTCATTGGGCCTGGGTGCATCACGATCGCATCGGTCTTCAATCGAGCCAACCGAGTCTCATCTAGACCATAGCCGCGCGAGTACTCTCGACCATTTGGAAAGAATGATTCATTCATACGCTCGAGTTGGACTCTTAACATCATTACTACGTCGAATTCTTCAAGTTGCTCATCGAAATCGTAAGAGTATGGGGCTCCCCAGTTCTCGATCCCAGTCGGAATGAGGGTAGGCGGCGCTATGACCGTCACCTTTGCTCCCAATTTTTGAAGAAGCGCGATATTGCTGCGTGCCACACGCGAATGAAGAATGTCGCCGACGATCGCAATCTTCAACGAAGCAAAGTCGCGGTTCAAGGCACCAAAGTGTTTGCGGATTGTGAATGCATCAAGCAGAGCCTGGGTTGGATGCTCGTGTGTTCCATCCCCCGCATTAATGATCGAGGCGCCTACCCAACCGCTTTCGGCAAGTCGATTCGCTGCACCAGAAGCTGGGTGGCGAATCACGATCGCATCAGCCCCCATCGCTTGAAGAGTTTGAGCTGTGTCCTTGAGGCTCTCTCCCTTGCTGACACTAGAACCCTTTGCGGTGAAATTTGTGACGTCGGCTGATAACCGCTTTGCAGCGGATTCAAAGGAGAGTCGAGTTCGTGTTGAATCTTCGAAGAAGAGATTGACGACAGTTCTGCCACGAAGAGTAGGGAGCTTCTTTACCGCTCCGGATGTAAGTGTTTCGAGATGAGCAGCGGTATCGAGAATCGCGATCGCTTCGCTAGCTGAGATATCGTGAACAGAGAGAAGATGCTTCATTCGCCGACCGCCACAATCTCTACCAGATCTCGCTCATCGTGCTCTGAAAGTGCGACTTTCACACTCTCTTTGATCGAGGTTGGAATATTCTTTCCCACATAATCGGCACGGATTGGAAGTTCGCGATGCCCTCTATCGACAAGTACTGCTAGCTGAACCGAACGAGGTCTGCCGAGTTCACCCAGAGCATCGAGTGCGGCTCGAATAGTTCGACCAGAGAAGAGAACATCATCAACAAGAACGACATCCTTACCTTCAATGCCACCGGCCGGGAGCAGTGTTTCGACGAGAGCTCGTGGCGCTCTGATGCGATGGTCATCTCGGTGCATGGTGATATCGAGCGTCCCACACGGAACAGGCTTTTCGATTGATTCAATAATTTTTGATAACCGCTCGGCCAAGAATCGACCGCGGGTAGGAATTCCCATAAGGACGACGGAGTCGACCCCATGATTATGCTCAACGATTTCGTGGGAGATACGTTTCAATGCGCGGTTGATCTCACCGCTATCTAGCACAAGGCTCATTCTTACTCCTTCGCCGCCTCACTGGACGGTTCGTTAAAGGATTAACCGAAGATTTCACCACCTCCGGAACTGCGTGCGAAGGTTATCACCTGTGGACGGCCGAAGGCGAAAACGCTCACTCGCGCCTAGAGTCGCGTCATGACACATGATGACTTCCACGAGCAAGAAGAACTAGATGCCCCTACCGTGACGCTCGAGGCGATTGGGAACTCGCTCCGCTCGATCCGTAGGCAGCGGGGCCTCACCCTCCGGGGTGTTGAGAGTGAATCAGATGGGCGGTGGAAGTCGGTCGTGGTCGGATCCTATGAACGGGGTGATCGGGCACTTACCCTCAAGAAGGCGATCGGCTTAGCCTCCTTCTATAACGTCCCCCTAGATCAACTGCTCGGACTCTCACTCCCCAGCTCAGAAGGTCCAAAGCGCCTCACCTTTGATTTGAATGCGATAAGAACTGGAGGCAAATCCCTGCCTGAACCACTTCTCAGATACCTTCAGGAGATCTGTCGACTCAGATCCGATTGGAACGGGGTGATGCTCTCAACTCGAGCTGCTGACACTCTGGCGATCGCCTCAATTGCGGATAGGCACCCAGACGCGTTGCGTCAGTGGGCTATAGATCAAGGAATCCTGATCGGCTAAAAGTGAGGTTCTAAATTAGAGATGATTTGATTGCAGCGATTCGGCCCAAGAGACCATTGATATAGCCTGAGGATTCATCGGTTGATAATTCAGAAGCTAACTCGACTGCCTCGTTGATGGCGATCTTCTCGTCTAGATCTGGTTCCCATAAAATTTCATACATCGCCAAACGTAGAAGATTTCGATCGATGGCAGGCATCCGATCCATATCCCAACCTTGGGCGTAAGTGATGATGAGCTCGTCAAGCTTCTCGCGATGAGCCGTCACGCCCTGAAGAAGATTCTCTACATAACTCTCCTGTGAGAGCTCTTCCTTCTCACGTGATGCGTAAAGTACTAACGGCGAAGCATTGCGAAGATCGCCCTCATAGAGAAAATCTAGAGCGCGCTTACGAGCTTTTCGACGAGCACTCACGAATTAGCGCGGCCGAGGTATCCCCCGGTACGAGTATCAACCAAGATCTTCTCATCTTGCTTGATGAAGAGAGGAACTTGAACGGTGATACCAGTCTCAACTGTCGCAGGCTTATTTCCACCCGATGAGCGATCGCCCTGGAGGCCAGGTTCTGTGTAGGTCACGATCAATTCAACAGATGCAGGTAGTTCTACGTAGAGGGGATTGCCTTCATGCACGGCAACGATCGCATCGCAGTTCTCGAGCATGTAATCAACAGCATCTCCGACGACGGCAGCTGAGATCGTCATCTGGTCATAATTCTGGCTATCCATGAAGACGAAATCTTCGCCATCCTTATATAGATACTGCATGTCGCGCTTCTCAAGGATGGCAATTTCAACCTTGACGCCCGCATTAAAGGTCTTTTCAACTACCTTGCCGGTAAGAACCTGCTTCATCTTGGTGCGAACGAATGCTGGTCCCTTACCTGGCTTAACGTGCTGGAACTCAATTACTGTCCAGAGCTGACCGTCGATATCAAGGGTCATGCCATTCTTTAGGTCATTAGTAGTTGCCATCAGGATTCCATTTCATATACAAGCCCACAGTTGGGACCCGGTTCCGGGTTAATCTGGTTAGCTGACTCATTCGAGACCGCCAAAGGTTGAAGGATACCTGCTAGATCAGGCCTTTCATTGCAATCAGCGCTAAACGATAAGAATCGGGGCCAAATCCCCCTATGGTGCCGTTTACAACCCCAGAAATCACTGAGGTATGTCGGAACTCCTCCCGGGCAAGAGGGTTACTGAGGTGGACCTCGATCACAGGAGCTTTGAGCATCTCGACTGCATCACGAATTGCGTAGGAATAGTGAGTGAAGGCAGCAGGATTGAAAATCACTGGAACTTTTGCATCGGCCGCCTCGTGAAGCCATGAGATCAATTCGGTCTCGGAATCCGACTGACGAAGATCGACCTCTAACTCCAGCGCCTTCGCTGCGTTTTCAATGAAGAGCGCAAGACCTTTGAAGTCCAGGTCTCCATAAATCGCTGAGCTTCTTAGATCTAGTCGCCCGAGATTTGGACCATTAAGAACGAGAACTTTCATTGGATAATCCTCCCATAAACTCTCTCTGCGACCTCGACTGGAACACTCTCAAACCAGATTGGCTTCGAGATCGTCTCTAGGCCAATGAACCTTAACTCTTGAGCACGACTCTTCTTATCGCCCTGCATGAGCGTAAGTAGGTCACTCCAACCTAAGTCCTTGGTCGAGACAGGTAATGCGAACTTCGACAAGAGATCGCGAGTTCGAGACGTGATCCCAGGATCCATCCCACCAAGTTCTTCAGAGAGATAGAGCGCGTAGATCAAACCGATCGACACAGCTTCACCATGTCGCAGGCGATAGCTCTCTCGTCGCTCAATCGCATGCCCGAAGGTATGGCCAAAATTGAGGATCTCACGCAATTTTCCCTCTTTGAAATCTTCACTTACAACGTTCGCTTTTACGGCGACGCTTTTAGCGATCAATTGCTCGGCACATTTGCGAGCATCTGCGACACCAGAACAACCATCGAGTAGATCGAGGATTGAATTGTCGGCGATCAAGCCGGTCTTGATAACCTCGGCTAGTCCAGCGGCAAAATCGCGGTCGGATAGAGTCTCGAGGAGCGATGAATCGATAATCACCGATGATGGCGAGTGAAATGCACCAACAAGATTCTTACCGGCATCTGTATTAATCCCAGTCTTTCCCCCAACAGCCGCATCAACCATCGCCGCCAGCGTTGTCGGAATTGCAACCCAATCAACGCCTCGCAACCACGTAGCAGCAGCAAACCCCGCAAGATCGGTGGTGGCTCCTCCGCCAATACCTACAATTGCATCTTTGCGGCCAAGTTGAATCTCGCCTAAGTACTTCCAGATCGCTTCTACGGTTTCAATACTCTTCTGGCTCTCGCCATCTTCGGTATAAAAGATATTAGGGTGCTCTAAGCCGAGAAGATCTCTGAGTGAAGTTGGTACGATGATCAAAACCTTTGCATAACGAGAGATTGCCTCGGCCAGTTGAGTCTTGAAATCGACACCAATTTTGACTGAATAGGAACGCTCGGCACTCACGGAAATCTCAACCATGAGCGACCTCGAGAATTTCTGCGATCTCCTCAGCAACTTCCTGTGCCTTCTTAGAATCAGTTGAGAAGGTAACGCTCGCTAGCCCTTGATAGATCGGAAGACGCTCCTCCATCAACTTAAGCCAGGTCTGCCTGGGATTAATGAGGAGCATTGGGCGATCCTGATTAAAGCCGATCCGAGGTGCGGCCTGTCCGATCCCGACCTCAAGAAATACAATCAGCGCACCGCACTCGCGTAAGTGCTCTTGAGTAGCGGGATGCATTACCGATCCACCGCCCAGCGAGAGTACGCCAGCCTCTTCCGCTAGTGCCTGCGCTACAACGTCAGCCTCAATCGCACGAAAAACTGCTTCGCCATCTTCTACGAAGATCTCAGAGATCTTCTTATTGGCTTTCGCCTCAATGAGTGCATCTGTATCAGAGTGCGATAGACCAGTTATACGTGCAAGGGCGCGACCAACTGAACTCTTTCCAGACCCTGGTGGTCCAATCAGCACGACCTTTGGCATTACTTGATCTCGAGATTCGCTATATAGCTCTCAAAATTACGCTTTGTTTCAGAAACGCTATCGCCGCCAAACTTCTCAAGTACGGCATCGGCTAAAACAAGTGCAACCATCGCCTCAGCGACGATACCCGCGGCAGGAACTGCACAGACATCAGAACGTTGATTGATTGCCTTTGCTGCTTCGCCACTCTTCGTATCGATCGTGTCGAGTGCTCGTGGAACAGTTGAAATCGGCTTCATTGCAGCGCGGACCCGCAAGATCTCACCATTAGACATACCACCCTCGGTTCCACCAGCGCGATCTGTACGGCGAACAATCTTGCCAGAAGCATCTCGTTCGATCTCATCGTGTGCAACAGAGCCACGACGACGAGCTGTTGTGAAACCATCTCCAATTTCCACGCCCTTAATCGCTTGTATGCCCATCATCGCTCCTGCGAGGCGTGCATCGAGACGACGATCCCAGTGGGTGTGAGAGCCGAGCCCAGGAGGAAGGTTGTACGCAAGTACTTCTACAACACCACCTAGGGTGTCGCCAGAAGAGTGTGCATCTTCGATCTCGGCAACCATCGCCGCGCTCGTCGCAGTATCCGCGCAACGCACGGGATCTTCATCGATACGTCTCCAGTCGCCAATCTCTGGCAACTTTGCACCCTCTGGAACTTCGACAGCGCCGATCGAGAGAACATGAGAAAGAATTTTTACTCCGATAGTTTGATCGAGGAATGCCCGAGCTATCGCACCGAGAGCGACACGCGCTGCTGTCTCTCGAGCGCTCGCACGTTCGAGAATCGGCCGGGCATCATCAAAGGCATACTTCTGCATGCCAACAAGATCTGCGTGACCTGGACGCGGACGAGTAAGAGGGGCGTTTCGTGCGAGTGAAGCGAGCGTGTCAGGATCAACAGGATCGGCAGACATCACCATCTCCCACTTCGGCCACTCCGAGTTACCCACTGTCAATGCGATTGGTCCACCTTGAGTAAGGCCATGGCGAATACCACCAAGGAGAGTTACGACATCTGCTTCGAAGTTCTGTCGCGCTCCTCTGCCAAATCCCAGACGTCTACGTTGAAGATCTGCGTCAATTGTCTTGGTGTCGATGACGACATGGGCCGGCAGGCCTTCCAAGATCGCAGTCAGCGCTGGACCGTGAGACTCTCCAGCAGTAAGCCAACGCAACATATCTCATCCCCATCGTCGTGTAAGTCGCCGTGATCTAATTCCAGCATCTTTAGGGGTTAATTCTTGCAGATTGATGAGCGATCTTGCACCGGAAAATGGGTATACGGCGGAATATCTCGAGCCCTCATCCGAGTGAAAGGAGAGCACCGATAAAGAGAGCTGGAGCGAAGGCAATGGACTGGATACGCCGTCGATTCTTCAGAGAGAGCGCACCGATCTGCACTAATGCGATCGTTCCCGCGAGAATTACGGCTGAGAGGGCTCTTCCGGCAGTTCCGAGGAGAAGCGCCAAGACCACGATCAATTTCATATCCCCACCGCCCATCCCATCTCTTCGAAGGAGAAGAATGAGTGCGAAGATCAGAGAAAAGAAGGCAGTCGTCACGAGAGCACCCGGGAGTTCTCGAGGATCAAATCCATAGATTGCAAGTGAGAGCGTGAAAAAGGCGGCATTAAGCCGGTTGGGAATCGTGCGGGTTCTGATATCTATAAAGCTCATCACAGCGCCGAAGAGCAGTAAGAGAATGAATCGTGAGTTGGTCATTCTCGCAGCCTAGGAATTTCTAAGGTGGTGATCGTTGCTAATCAGATGATTGTGCGGAAAGTCGTTCCATCGCTACGGTGAGTAGACGAGTGCGCATCAGATCGTAATCAAAAATCTCACCGGTTATGAGGGATATCGCGTCTAGCGCCTGCTCAACAAGAAGATCTATGCCGTTGAGTGTCGCTCCCCCGAGTTCCTTCCATGCAAAACTCAACTCCGTTGGCCACGGTTGGTAGAGGCATTCAAAGTAGAGGGCAGAGACGTCTTTAAGACGAGATGCGAAGTGGTCGGCCGCACCTTGTGGGGTTGTGTTAATAACGAGGTCATACCCCTCAAGGGCTGCATCCATCTTCTTAATTTCAAAGTTAACCTTCGGAGCAATAGCGCGTGCCATATCTACTCGGCCGGGTGAGCGAACGATCAAGTCAATCGATTGCGCGCGATCGGCGAGGGCTCCAATTGCCGCGCGGGCAGTACCACCGCCACCGATGATTGCGGTGCGATCGACAGGAGTATCACGCAGGAGTCGATCGAATGCAGTCATATCTGTAGAAGAGGCCTGGAAGCCATTGCCACTTCGAACGAGGGTATTCGCGCTTCGTATTCTCGTTGCGCTCTCATCGAAAGTAACAACTCCACTTTCAAAGACAGTCTCCTTGAGTGGCATCGTGAGGTTAAATCCATCCCAGCCCTCGTTGAGGCAACGTTCGAGAAAATCGCTCAAGGTCGGAGCTGGTACATCTATTGCGGAATAATCTCCTTCGATTCCCAAGATTTCATATGCGCTCTTGTGAAGAAGAGGTGAGAGTGAGTGCGCGATCGGAGATCCCAGCACTGCAGCTTTGATCATTTGAAGAGTCCATTCGCAACGTTATTGTTATAGAGAGTAACCCATCCGTCGAACTCCTTGAAGCTCTTGGTAAAGCGGGTCTCGTGTGGCTTCACCGTAATGAAGTAGAGCCAATCTCCTGGCGCTGGATGCAGGGCTGCAGTTATGGCCTCCGCGCCTGGATTTGAAATCGGAGTCGGAGGAAGGCCAGTATGCAGATACGTGTTGTATGCCGATGGCGTTTTCGTTTGGTTGCTAGTTAACGTGATGTGACCTTGGCTATGGATTGCGTACTGAACTGTCGAATTCAATTGTAACGGCATTCCGATAGCTAAACGGTTGTAGATCACTCGCGCGGCCTTGGCGAAATCCGTTGGATCCGCTTCTATTTGAATCAGGGATGCAACCTTCAATACGTCGTATGACGAGATCTTCCCATAGCCAGAGTCCAAACCAAGTATCTTGCTCTGCGCTAAGAAATTCGATCTCATCTGAGAGAGTGCGACTTCAATAGTTGTTCCGGAAGCAAAGGCGTAAGTAGCTGGGAAGAGTTCTCCTTCTGTCGGACTCTGAACCCTCTTCTCAGATAATCCTGCCGCTTTGAGAAGCTTCAGAACATCCGCGAAGGTGGAGCCCTCTGGGACTCGTAGTAGCCCTCGGTTCTGCTTCGGATCTAGAAGCTGAGCGAGAGCTTCTTTACTTGTAATGTGGGTAGAGATGGTGTGATCTCCTGG
>DAINQZ010000003.1:0-10409 GCA_036742235.1 Candidatus Nanopelagicaceae bacterium
ACTGCGTGGGTCGCTCGCTCAGCTTTTAAATCCATCTCAGCTCGAACTGCTCTCAAATCAGGTCGACCACATGAAGATATGGTCGCCGCTGTCGGTGAATTAGAGAATGGCATCATCACCAACCACTTAGTAAATTGGTTGACCCCTTTCAAAGAACGTCTCACGATCGTCACCGGTGAACGCGGTACCTTTGTTGCCGATACCTTGACCGCTGACCTCACCTATTACGCCAATGCATCAGTTGATACCGAATGGGAATCAGTTGCGGCCTTCCGCGGTGTGAGTGAAGGCGATGTCATTCGCTACGCCTTTGCTAAGCCAGAACCGCTGAAGACTGAACATGAAGCCTTCCGTGATGCCGTACTTGGTCTACCTGGCGCTATCGATCGCATCGTCACGATGGAACAAGGACTTGCAACAGTCGCGGTCGCCTCCTCGATGATTGAATCCGATGATCGCGATGAAGTTATCTTCCTCTCACCCGTTTCAATCTCTACCTCGCATAACTAAGTAATGCATCAGGAAAGGCTCTAGCCACGCTATGAAGATTGCCGTCGTTGCCCTTGGAAAGATTGGCCTGCCGCTTGCGGTTCAGTTCGCAAAGAAGGGTCATTACGTCATTGGCTGCGACGTTAATGCCAAGGCAGTTGAACTCATTAACGCTGGTACCGAACCCTTCCCAGGCGAGGCTCACCTTGATCAATTCCTCAAAGAGGTTGTTGCCTCAGGCCACCTTCGCGCCTCAACCGACACCACATCAGCAGTTGCTGAATCCGATGCCGTAGTCGTCGTCGTTCCACTCTTCGTCGATAACGATGGAATCCCTGACTTTGGTTGGATGGATGAAGCAACGGTCGCTATTGCAAAGGGTCTCAAGCCCGGAACTCTCGTCTCCTACGAGACCACTCTCCCGGTTGGAACAACGCGTAACCGCTTTGCTCCAGCACTTGAGCAGGTCTCGGGCCTTCGCGCAGGCAAAGATTTCTCCCTCGTCTTCTCACCAGAACGTGTTCTTACTGGTCGTGTCTTCGCCGACCTTCGTAAATATCCAAAGCTTGTCGGCGGAATCGATGAGAAGAGCACCCAGCACGGCATTGAATTCTATGAAGCAGTACTCGACTTCGATGATCGCCCAGATCTCACTCAACCAAATGGTGTCTGGAACCTGGTGACATCTGAAGCTTCCGAGATGGCAAAGTTGGCAGAGACCACATACCGCGATGTAAATATCGCTCTCGCGAATCAATTTGCAATCTTCGCCGAAGGCGCGAATATCGATATCGCCAAAGTGATTGCGGCATCGAACTCGCAACCATTTAGCCATATCCACCAACCAGGTATCGCCGTCGGCGGCCACTGCATTCCAATCTATCCGCGCTTCTACTTGTGGAATGATCCTGAAGCAACCGTGGTACGCGCAGCTCGTGAGGCTAATGCTGGAATGCCAGCACACGCCGTCTCACTTCTCAAAGAATCACTTGGTTCACTCGCCGGAAAGAGTGTCGTCGTCCTCGGGATCTCCTACCGCGGTGGCGTCAAAGAGTCAGCATTCTCTGGCGTCTTTGCCACTGTTGAAGCGCTTAAGGCTGAAGGTGCCAATGTGAGCGTTCATGATCCGATGTACACAGATGAAGAGTCGACGCGTCTTGGCTTCACTCCTCATCAAGCAGGATCCCCTGTCGATGGCCTCATCTTGCAGGCGGATCACAAGGAATATGCCGCTCTCACCGCAGCGCAATTCCCAGGGCTCAAAGCAGTTGTCGATGGTCGTCGCAGCCTAGATTCAAAGAATTTCGCCGGAGTGAACTTCCGCGTTATCGGAGCGCCAGCCGCTCACTAAGCCCGCGAATTATGTGGCTGGCGAAGAGAGCGTGAAAGCCTTGTGTTCGCGTGTAACCGGCGACGCCCCAGCAACACGATTATAAATAGCGAGTAGGTTCTCCGCCTGCCGCTCCCACGATCGTTCAGAGAGCACATCATCTGTATACGCCGCTTGATACTTAGCCTTCTTGGTAAGCACTGCTCTCGTCGCGCGAACAAAATCTTCCGTATTCTGCGCGATAAAGACCTCGCCATTTCCAAGGCGTCGAACTTCTTCGGACATCGTCTTTACATCGCTCACAACAATCGGCAAGCGGGCCTGCATATATTCGCCAAACTTTGTAATCAATGAGATCTCGTGATTGAGCTTGTGATGAATAGGAATCAACCCAAGATCCGCGCTACTTAAGTAGCTCACTAGTTCTGCGTTTGGAACATAGGGCAGGACGTGAAATCTGTCGGCAATATCTACTGCCGATGCAACAAACTCTTTAACTGAAACCGACTCTGGATTTGCAATGAGAGCACAGTGAACATCCGGCATCTGACGAAGCCCTTCAATGACTGTTGCGATACCGCGTTGCGGGGCGACTGCACCGGAGTAGACAATCAGTGGGACTTCGTCGCTGATCCCGCAATCTTTGCGCAAGTGGCGATCCGACTTCTGCTGCCCCTCAACAAGTGGATCATTGGCGACAATCTCTGGGCGACGATCACCCAGCTGCAGATGAGGAATGAGCAATTCAGACATCCCCTCACTTACCGAGAGAATTGCTGCACTCTGCGCGGTATAGGTAATCTCTTGCTCGGTATAGGCGCGCATGAGTGGCGCCTTCAAGTGGGCGACGCCAGGCACATACTCGTGTGCGTCATAGATGAGGGCGGCTTCATGGCCAGCCTTTTTAAGCATCGCAACGATCTCGCCAGCTATTGGCAGCGCCGTGTAATCATGTGCATGTACAACATCAGGCTTGAAGTCGAGGGCCAGGGGCGTGATCAACTTTGTCGCTCTCCCCCAATTGGGAATACCCGGGGTGTATCCGCCCAAGAAGCGCGCTTGGAACCTTCGTTGGTAGTAACGAAGTTTGCGTAAGACCTTAGCTATGAAATCTTGCTTCAGAACAATCTTGAGTGGAATGCGTTTAATGGTTGCATAACCAATCGAGAGTTGATCGTTATGGGTGAAGGGTGTCGCTCCAACTACTAAGACATCCCATCCAGCGTTACCTAGCGACCATGCACATTTAAGAACGCGCGAATCCTCGGTAACAGCATTGAGAACAATGTGTAGGGTGCGCGGGGCTGCTGGGGTCACTGGCGTCACGGAATCCTTAGGCAGACTAGAGCGGTAAGAGGATGACGATGAGAGTCAGCGCGGCAGCAAGAAGTGCAGCCTGGCCAAGAATGGAGAGAGCAGTCTTTCGATCGGCTGCGCGATCTTCTGGCGAAGAAACACGAGCAATATCTCGCGAACGACCAAAGTTAAATGTTCCCATCAGGCCAAATGCAAGGCAGAACTTTCGGCGTGATTGTATAAAACCGACACTAAAGACCATCAACGGGATAAAGATTGGAAAGCGAGCAGAGTGCGAGGCATGAACGTGACTATAGGAAAAGATAGATACCAACGTAAGAATTGCCCCAACAAGTGCAGTGAATTGACGCTTACGAATCTCACCTGGTCCGATATTGCAGACGCCAGCGGTGTACTCCGATTCTTGAGACACTAGAGTGAGTGCTCTTCTTCTGCAAAGATCTCATGATCATCTTCGCCATTACGGTCGAGCCACTCAAAGATGCTCTTCAGCACACCAAAGATGATGGCAAGTACTGCAAAGAGGCCAAATAATCTACGTATCGCCTTGAACATAAGGAGAATCTAACACCTGCGCCCTTCTTCTTCAGCGCACCACTTCGAAACTCTCAGCCAGATGCCTTAGGCGCGAAGGGCCTGATCAATATCAGCCCAGAGATCCTCAACATTTTCGATTCCTACGGCTAGGCGGATCAAGTTCTCTGGAACGTGGACGCTCTCACCCTGCCAGCGATGGCGACGTTCCCACAGACTCTCTACCCCACCTAACGAGGTGGCATGTGCGATAAGGCGCGATGAGGCGCAGGCTCGTTCGGCCGCGGCAACTCCGCCCTTAACTTCAAAGGAGACGATCGCGCCGAAACCCTTCATGAAAGAGGCGGCTCGTTGGTGGAATGGATCTGTTGGCAGACCTGGATAGCGCACTCCTTCAACAGCTGGATGTGTGGAGAGACGTTCTGCCAATATCAAAGCATTCTTCTGTGCGCGCTCCAATCGAACATCAAGTGTCCTGATTCCACGCAGCGCTAACCAGACCTCCATCGCACCAGGAATCGCTCCACCCTGCTTACGCTCCATCAAGAGTCGGTTGTAGAGAGCTTCATCATCCATCGAAAGTGATCCCATGATCAGATCACTATGGCCTGAGATAAATTTTGTGACCGAGTTCATCGAAATGTCGGCACCCATGGCCAGTGGTTGTTGAATCAAACCAGTTGCAAAGGTGTTGTCGACACCCACACCTAATCCAAGTCGCTTAGCCGCAGGAATGATGACTGGAAGATCTGCAACTTCAAGAGCGGGATTTGTTGGTGATTCCATCCAGAGAAAATTCGCGCCCGGTAAGGCTGCAAGGACTTCCTCAGTATTTCCACTATCGACAAACCGAACCTCGCAGGAACGTTCTGTCGCAAGGCGATTGAGCCAGTACATCGTGCCGGTATAGCAATTTCGAGGTGCGACGATTACTGAACGATCCGGCAGCAGCGCAAAAATCGCTGCGATCGATGCAAGGCCGGATGAGAAGAGGAGCGTCTTTCCACCTTCGAGACCACTGATCGCACTCTCAAGAGCGCTCCATGTCTCATTTCCAGTGCGGCCATAGCCAAGGTCGCCTGGTGCAATGAAGGTTGAGGTCATCGAGATATTTGCGTTCACTGACGCGTCGGGTCTGCGCTCAGGCCGACCTGAGGAAACAATGATGGAGTCAGGGCGTAGATTCTGAACGTTCTCAGGGTTCATTTCGATGCTCATAAGGAGAGTCTACCCAGCCGCTCATTCGGCGCTGATGAGGCGCCAGTTAAGCGAGTATGGAGGTGACGCGGCGAATCGCTTCGGCGATATGTTCTTGGCTCGTTCCAAAGTTCAAACGGACGAATTGATAGTGGTCTGCGCCGAAAGTGAAGCCGGCATTGAAGGCGACTCGGGCCTCTTCTACCAAGCGGGCCGCAGGATTCTCTCCGAGGTTGAGAGCTGTGAGATCTAGCCAGGCGACATAACTGGTATCAGGGACGCGATAGCCGACCTGAGGAAGATGCTCATCCAAGAGCTCCTTGAGGTAGCGACGATTTCGATCATTGGTTGCGACTGCAGAGTCGAGCCAATCAGTACACCCAAAGGCCACTGTCGCTGCTGCAGCGCCATAGAGTGATGCACGCCAATGCACGGCTGGTGGCATCGCCTTCGCGATCGCCGTCCAACGATCAGATCCCGTGACAATCTCGGCACACTTAAGCCCGGCAAGGTTCCATGACTTACTCGCAGAGGTGACGCAAATTCCGACCTCGCGCGCGGTATCGCTCACCGAAAGGAATGGAATAAAGCTCTGGTGGTCGTAGGTAAGTGGAGCGTGAATCTCATCGCTGAAGATCGCCACGTTGTACTTCTTCGCAAGTTCTGCGAGCTGACTTAACTCTTCGCGAGTAAATACTGTTCCGACTGGATTAGCTGGGTTGCAGAGAATGTGGATCTTCGCGCCACTCTTATAGGCGGCTTCAATCGAATCGAAATCGAGTGTGTAATGAAGACCATCACGCTTGAGCGGTGCGCTCACTCTTTGGCATTTGAGCTCATCGATCCAATTACCAATGTTGTGATAAACCGGAGGATTGTAAACAATGCCATCTCCAGGCTGAACAATCATCCGAGCCATCTCGACGACTCCAACGCCAACATCTGTGCAGGTGAAAACGTTCTCGGGATTTACATCCCAGTTAAATCTCTTCTTCATAAATCCAGCAAGGGCAACACCGACTTCAGGATATGGTCCGAGGTACCCAGTATCTGAGGTGTTGATCATCTCGATCAACTTCTCGCGAATCGGAAGTGCAATCTCGTAGTCCATCTCCATAACTGGAAGTGGAAGAACATCCGCGGGGAATTCACGCCACTTAGCACTTGTTCGCGCCAATAGGACTTTCGTTGGAGCGACTGAGAGTAGCTCAGAGGTGGGATGGGAGCCGTTGGTAGATTCCATGGCGCTAGTGTGCTTCGGATTTTCCATCTTGTATACCAGCGACAGGGCCATCGTTGTGGCCTCTACTCTTATAGAGACTCAAGATCGCGGTAAGAATGAGCGTGCCAATAATGACGGCAAGGCTGAGTTGTAGCGAAATTACGGGGACCGCCACTCCCCAGACTTTCTCGTGGTGTGTGGCAACGGCGGCCTCAAGGATGAGCTTTACGCCAATGAAAGCGAGGATGACGGAGAGACCTTTGGTCAGATAGATCAATCGTTGGATCAAACCGCCTAGCAAGAAGTAGAGCTGGCGCAGCCCCATCAATGCGAAGACATTGGCGGTCACGATGACGTAGGTGCTCTTCGTCAACCCAAAGATCGCTGGGATCGAATCAAAAGCGAATAGTACGTTGGTGAGAGAGATTGCAACGAGGGTCAGAACGAAGGCTGAAGCGCCACGCTTCTTTAAGAAGAGTATCGCTCTGCCCTCTTTCCACTCCTCTTTCTCGCTCTCGCCAAAGAGTTTTATAGCGGTATAGATCAGAAAGACGCCGAAGAAGAAGAAGACGCCGTGGAAACTTTCAACCAATGCCGAGCCTGCTGCGATGAAGATTCCGCGCAAGAAGAGTGATGAGACGATTCCAATAAGAAGCACGAGCTCTTGCTTCTCTCTCGCAATCTTCATTCGCGAGATGATCAAAATAAATAAGAAGAGGTTATCGAACGAGAGCGAGTACTCCGTTATCCAGCCGGCGAAGAACTCAGTTCGGGCTTGATGAGTGGCCCAGAAACCGAGACTGATTCCAAATGCGATGGCAATTCCGACATACAAGGTAACCCACAGTGTCGCCTTCGTGAGAGATGTGCTCTTGTGGCGATCCTTGTATGCAATAAAGAAATCAAAGGCGATGAGAAGCGCAATCGATGTAAGAGTGATAGCCCAGGCAAAGGGAGTAATCATCGGAGTGGAAGGATTCGATTCTTACTTAGTCAGGAGTGGGAATGCGACCCCTGTTGAAGAATGGCAGTCGTAGCCATTGGGGTTCTTCGCCAGATACTTCTGGTGGTACTCCTCGGCCGGCCAATACGTGTGGGGTGCGGCCGCTTCGATCTGGGTAACGATTGCACCAATTCCCTCGGCTGTGAGTGCAGATTGATAGAGCTCTTGAGAAGCGAGCGCAGTGCTCATCTGATCATCAGAAGTTGTAAAGATTGCGCTGCGATACTGCGTCCCGATATCGCCACCTTGCTGATTGAGTGAGGTCGGGTCGTGCATCGTCCAGAATTCTTCGAGCAATCGCTGATAACTGACCAAAGTCGGATCAAATGTGACCGCTACTGTCTCAGCATGGCCGGTAACTCCCGTACAAACTTGCTCGTATGTTGGCGCTGGTCGCATTCCGCCCATATAGCCAACTGAAGTATCGGTGACCCCGGCTAATTGCCAGAAGCGACGTTCAGCTCCCCAGAAACAACCGGTGGCGAAGAAGGCGACCTCAACCTGACTCGTATGGCTCATGGCCCAATTCTTGCACTGATACCCTTCTTCTTACGTACTGAAAACACAATCCCGAGCCCCCGTAGCTCAGGGGATAGAGCACCGCCCTCCGGAGGCGGGGGCACAGGTTCGATTCCTGTCGGGGGCACCGTGAAAATCGACCGAAAGGTCTATTTTTTAAATATTAGTCGCCAATCTCTCAGCAAATATCCTTGTTATACGGGGTGAGCACTGGGAGAATATTCCCTTGTAGGCGAGCACATTCGTTTGTTGAAGCCTTTTCCCCACACTGAAGGAGTTATACGCGGATGGATTGGCGACACGAATCGGCCTGCCGAGATGAAGATCCAGAGCTCTTCTTCCCTATCGGAAATACTGGACCAGCCCTCGCACAGATTGAAGAGGCGAAGAAGGTCTGCAATCGCTGCGTCGTAAAAGATGCTTGCTTAGCCTGGGCCCTTGAATCAGGTCAGGATGCCGGCGTCTGGGGCGGCCTCTCTGAAGATGAACGTCGCGCTATGAAGCGTCGCGCTGCACGTAACCGTGCACGCATGCTCGAGCAACAGCAGAACTTCTAACTATTGACGTGCGGGCTGAATTACTCGAGCTCGCCGATCAATCTAAATTGACCTTCGTTGGTGAGTTGGCCTTGGCGGCTGTAAAGCTCTAACTTCGCACGAGTATCAGCGATATCGAGATTGCGCATCGTCAACTGGCCAATACGGTCTGTTGGACCAAATGCTGCATCCTCAGTGCGCTCCATCGAAAGCTTCTCTGGGTGGTAGCTCAACGCAGGGCCAGTTGTGTTGATAACGGAGTAATCATCGCCCCGGCGCAGACGGAGTGTGACCTCGCCAGTTACCGCTGAGGCAACCCAGCGAGAGAGCGATTCACGGAGCATGAGTGCCTGCGGATCAAACCATCGACCTTCGTAGAGCAAGCGACCTAAACGGCGGCCTTCTGCATGGTAATTCGCGATCGTATCTTCATTATGAATCGCACTTACTAGCCGCTCGTAAGCGATGAAGAGGAGAGCCATTCCTGGCGCTTCATAGATGCCGCGACTCTTCGCTTCGATAATTCGATTTTCGATCTGATCAGCCATACCTAATCCGTGGCGTCCACCGATGGCATTTGCAGCCTTCATGAGAGCGACGGAATCATCGAAGCTCTCGCCATTAATTGCAACTGGGCGGCCTTGCGCAAATTCAATGCGAACATCTTCTGTTGCGATAGCAACCGAAGGATCCCAGAACTTCACACCCATAATCGGTTGAACAATTTCTAATGAGACATCGAGCTCTTCGAGGGCCTTTGCTTCATGTGTTGCACCCAAGATATTTGCATCCGTCGAGTATGCCTTCTCCGTGCTATCGCGGTATGGCAAGTTGTTTGCGACTAACCACTCTGACATCTCTTTACGTCCGCCAAGTTCTTTAACAAAATCTTGATCGAGCCATGGCTTGTAAATTCGAAGTGCAGGATTAGCGAGTAATCCGTAACGATAAAAGCGTTCAATATCGTTGCCCTTGTAGGTAGAGCCATCGCCCCAGATTGAGACTTGATCATCGAGCATTGCGCGGACGAGAAGTGTTCCGGTCACTGCGCGACCAAGAGGAGTGGTGTTGAAATACTGCTTGCCACCCGAGCGGATATGGAATGCACCGCAGGCGATCGCAGCGAGACCTTCTTCAACAAGGGCGAGTTTGCAATCAACCAGACGTGCACCTTCAGCGCCGTATGCCTTGGCACGTGTTGGTACTGAATCAATATCTGGCTCGTCATACTGGCCAAGATCGGCGGTGTATGTGAAGGGGACTGCGCCCTTCGCCCGCATCCAGGCAACTGCGACAGAGGTATCGAGGCCGCCTGAGAAAGCGATTCCCACCCGCTCGCCAACTGGCAAGGAGGCGAGAACTTTTGTGGCTGAAGTCATCATGGACCAAGTCTAACCTCCTGAGACCAGCCAAACTCTCAGCAAATACTGATCTCGTTTACCGCGAAAAGTGTCGACTCTCCAATGGTCTCGCCCTACCCTTTACTCATGAATAAAACTCTTCTTCGGATTTCACGCCTAGCAGTTCTCTCCACCTTATTACTTTCTTGTGCGACTGCGGGTGAATCGGCCTTTGCTGCTTCGCCTAAAGCTACCCCTAAGCCAACCGCAGCAGCCCCTGTTCTTGGATCGGCCTGTACAACGGCCGGCGCCACTGCGACCAGTGGAGGTAAGTCACTCCTTTGCTCTAAGGCGCTCTCGGGAAAACTTGTATGGACGTTAGCTTCAGTCGCTGGAGCTAGTGCAGCAGGTGGTCCGGGTGCAGCAGGTGGTCCAAATGCTAATCCAGCGATGGCGGCAGCTCTTGCAAAGTACACCGCTTGTCTCAAGGCGCAGGGAGTAACACTTCCTTCCTTTGGTGGTCGACGTGGATTTGGTGGTGGAGCCGGTGGCGGCGCACCTGCGCAAGGAGCAACACCCGCTCCACGCCCAACAGTCTCAGCGAAGCAACAGGCAGCGATGGCCAAGTGCGCTTCATTGCGTCCGGCCTTTGGTGGTTTTGGCCGCGGCGGAGCAGGAGGAGCCGGTGGCTTTGGTCCAACTGGAGGATTTGGTGGTGGGGTTGCAAATACGCCTGCGAATGTCGCGGCCTACATCTCCTGTCTTAACAGCAACGGTATCAACGTTGGAGCGCTCTCAGATATCGCCGGTCTAGATATGCAGTCACCTAAAGTTTCTGCAGCGTTAAAGGCCTGTAGGGCAAAGCGTGTGTCAACGGCACCGAATAGTGGAGCGACTTCTAAGCCATAAGAAGTTCCATAAG
>DAINQZ010000003.1:10509-13058 GCA_036742235.1 Candidatus Nanopelagicaceae bacterium
GTGTCAACGGCACCGAATAGTGGAGCGACTTCTAAGCCATAAGAAGTTCCATAAGAAGTTAAGGCGCGAAATAGAGGGCGTCTACTCGACGGAGTAGTTCCTTCACCTTCTCCCCTTTGGATATCTCGAAATATTCAATGAGCCAGTGGTAGCTCTCATGCTCTGCAAGGAAGCGATAGACGGCAATCTCAACCGCCGTTCTATCGCCTCGAGCAAGAATCCAGAAGCCATCTTCAGCGATCCGTCCACAATGATCACCGGCGCGCATCTGCACAAGGAGAGTGCTCGCAAGGTTCTTCAGCAAGCGCTCGGCGCTCTCGATCGTTGGAGGGTTCATAGAATTCACGTCGGTGGATAACGAGAGAGTGAGAAGCGTGAGCGATCGCCCCTCTCGGGCTGAGATTGCTATCTCGCTCTCGAGTATGGTCAAGAATCGCGCCGGCGCGAGAAGGCCAGTTAATGAATCTCGCTCACCGTCGCTCTCAAATTCCAACATCCGGGCAGAGTAACTCGCGATAGAGAAAGTTGTAAGAGGGGATGCCCCATCTGAGCGAGTAGAATGAATGAATGAATCGCGGGTATCGGGCTTATCTCTTCTCCCGCAAAATTGTTGTTCAACTCTTAAGAATCGAAGCATCTATCTTGATCATCCTCGCGCTCTATCTAGCGAGCGCATCGATCGTTAATAAGGTGACTCATCCGGGCGCACTTGGGGGCGAGATTGCATTCGCGCTATTGGGATCTATCGGATTATTTCTCTGCTCTATCTCTTATTCACGAGGCACCACGTGGGGGCGCTCTCCTGCCGTTCTCGCCAATCTGATCGCAATAGGCGTCTCATACTTCATGTTTGGCAGCCACCTCTATATCGCAGCTGCTCCCCTTCTCATCTTGGCTTCGGCCACTCTCGCCGCTGCACTCTTGGGTTTTCGACCCAATGAAACCCGCTGAGACCCGCTGAGATATGAGAGATCGAGTCAGATAGGTCACACCGATTCTGGGCAGATTCCAAGGCAGCCCCCACAGGCGGGGCACTTTCCGCTGTAGATATTGATTAGACTTATGCCAGAGAAAGAGTTCGGAAGAGTTCCAAGAGTCGAGAATCGGAGCGCCAGTGTCGGCAACAGGGTCACATACTCCTGAGAATCATTTCGGTGGTTCCTTTGGGCCGAACGAGTGGCTCGTCGATGAGATGTACGAAAAATTTCTCGCTAATCCACATTCCGTAGATCAAGCCTGGCATGAGTTCTTCGCAGATTATGCAAAGAGTGCGCCGGCTCAGAAGAGCGCATCAAGCAATCCAACTCTTCCACCACTTCCTAGCGCGCCTGCTGGTGGCACTCCTCCAGTTCCTAAAGCAACACAATCCCAACCTGTAATCACCCAACCTGTAATCACCAAACCACCTGCGCCTGTTACTCCAGCTGCTGCGCCTGTTATGAATGAGACGGCTGTGACTCAACCACCAACGACTCCATCACCTGCTCAAGATCCAGCGAAGGCTCCGGTCTCAACGCCTGCTGATCCAGTTGTGAAGCCGCTCCCGACTCTCGTCACCCCTAGCGCGGCAAGTGTTGAACCTATTCGCGGTGTAGCTGCTCGCGTTGTGCAGAGCATGGAGGCCTCGCTCACCGTTCCTACCGCCACATCAGTTCGGGCAATTCCTGCGAAGTTAATGATCGATAACCGCACAGTGATTAACAATCACTTGAAGCGTGGTCGTGGTGGAAAAGTCTCCTTTACTCACATCATCGGTTATGCCATGGTCAAGGCGCTTCGTCAGATGCCAGAGATGAATGCATTCTTTACGGAAGTTGATGGCAAGCCAGCGATCGGTCGACCAGAACATATCAATATTGGTATTGCAATCGACCTCGCGAAGGCAGATGGCTCACGTCAACTTCTTGTTCCATCAATTAAGGGCTGCGAAGATCTCGACTTCGCTCAATTCTGGGCCTCCTACGAAGAGACGGTTCGCAAGGCTCGTACCGGTGCACTCACAGTCGAAGATTTCGCAGGTACAACTGTCTCGCTCACAAATCCAGGAACTATCGGTACCGTTCACTCAGTTCCACGGCTCGTTCAAGGTCAAGGCCTCATCTTGGGTGTTGGCGCAATGGATTATCCAGCTGAATTCCAAGGTGCCAATGAGGAAACGCTCTCAAACCTTGCCATCGGCAAGGTCATTACGCTCACAAGTACGTACGATCACCGCATTATTCAAGGTGCGCAATCGGGTGACTTCTTAAGCCGACTCCATGGCATCTTGCTCGGTGAAGGTGGTTTCTACGACGAGATCTTTGCAGCGCTACGCATTCCTTATGTCCCCATTCGCTGGGTGCAGGATATGCAGTTCTCTAAAGATGATCAGATCTCAAAGACCGCCCGCGTACAACAGTTAATCGAGGCCTATCGTAAATCTGGCCACTTGATGGCAGATATCGATCCGCTTCGCTATGAGCAACGCTCGCATCCTGACCTCGATGTCGTCACTCATGGCCTCTCACTCTGGGATCTCGATCGCGAATTCGCTACGGGTGGGTTTGGTG
>DAINQZ010000003.1:13158-35766 GCA_036742235.1 Candidatus Nanopelagicaceae bacterium
GGAATCGTCTCTGAAGTCTTGAGCATGTCTCAACTCGGTGGTTACCGCACTGGTGGAACTATCCATATCGTTGTGAACAATCAGATTGGCTTCACGACTTCACCATGGGCCGCGCGCTCATCGACCTATAGCACGGATATCGCAAAGATGATCCAAGCACCGGTCTTCCACGTGAACGGCGATGACCCAGAGTCTGTTGTTCGCGTCGCAAAGCTCGCCTACGAATATCGCCAAGAGTTCAAGAAAGATGTCATCATCGATCTCGTCTGTTACCGCCGTCGCGGTCACAACGAGGGTGACGAACCAAGTTACACACAGCCAATGATGTACAAGCTCATTGATGCTAAGCGAAGTACTCGCAAGCTCTACACCGAAGCACTTATCGGTCGCGGTGATATCACCGTTGAAGAGGCTGAAGAAGTGCTACGCGATTACCAATCTCAGTTGGAGAGCGTCTTTAACGCCGTCCACAACGTTGAACCAGATCACTCTGATCACTTTGTTGTTCCACAAGCAGCCCATCCATCAGCGGTTAACACTGGCGTCGACGAGGTAACCCTGCGCAAGATCGCGGCAACCCAAGTTGCAACTCCAGAAGGTTTCACAGTTCATCCACGTCTTGCACCACAACTTGCAAAGCGGACCGAGATGCTCGATGAGGGCTCTGTCGACTGGGCCACTGGCGAGATGTTTGCCATGGGATCACTCTTACTCGAAGGCCACCCAGTTCGCCTCTCTGGCCAAGATGTTGGACGCGGAACCTTCTCACAGCGTCATGCGGTCATCCTCAATCAGAATGATGGATCATTCTGGACGCCACTTCGCGAACTCGTAAAGGACACTGATAATCAATTCTTCGTCTTCAACTCACTTCTCTCTGAGTATGCAGCGATGGGCTTTGAATACGGATACTCCGTTGTCCGTGACAACGCCCTCGTGATGTGGGAGGCACAGTTCGGCGACTTCGCCAACGGCGCCCAGACGATCATCGATGAGTTCATCTCCTCTGCACTACAGAAGTGGGGCGAGCGTTCCTCTATCGTCCTTCTCTTGCCTCACGGCTATGAAGGCCAAGGACCAGACCACTCCTCGGCACGTATTGAGCGCTACCTCGCACTCTGCGCTGAAGAGAATATGACTGTCGCTCAACCTTCGAGCCCAGCTAACTTCTTCCACTTGCTGCGCTGGCATGCAAAGAACCCTGCACGTCGCCCACTCATCGTCTTTGAACCAAAATCGATGTTACGTCTTAAGGCAGCAGGTTCAGGCCTCAACGACTTCACCTCCGGTTCTTTCCAGACAGTGATTCCAGATGCAACTGTTCAGAACGCATCGCGTCTGATCTTTACATCGGGCAAGGTCTATTGGGATCTCGTTGCCGAACGCACGAAGCGCGGTGAGAACACCACTGCGATCGTTCGCGTCGAGCAGCTCTATCCACTTCCACTCGCGGAGATTGCAGCAGAGATCGCCAAACATCCGAATGCAACGCTCCTCTGGGTTCAGGATGAACCTGCCAACCAAGGTCCTTGGCCATTCTTCGCACTGAATACTCACGAGGTTTTTGCAGGCCGATCAATTCGTCCAGTCTCGCGACGTGCAACTGCATCGCCTGCAACCGGAAGCCATCATCTTCACGAAGAAGAGCAGAAGGCGCTCCTGGAAGAGGCGTTTACCCGTTAATTGACTCGGCGATAACGAAAGAGAACGCGCCCGACGATCTCCTCGCGTGCAATAGTCAGGTACTGACGTGAATCTGTCGATGCGTCGGAGTTATCACCTTCGACCCAATAACCGGTGTCAAGGGCTTTCAAGAGCCGCTTCACAGTAAGTAGCTCAGGTTCGGCTGACCTTCGAACTAAGACCATCTTCCCCATCGCACTCTTGACCGCGCGCTCAGAGAGTCCCTGTGGGTTGTAACGGGTGAGTACCCAATCCCCCTCATTCAGGGCCGGCTCCATTGATCTGCCGCTGATGCGTACGGGAAGGAAGGTTGCCCTGCCGCGCCCCTGATCTCCAGATGCCATGCTCCCAAGTCTAGATGTACTCTTACGGCATGAACCTATTCACACCTCACGTAACTGCATCTGCACATTGCGATCTTCCATGTGGAATCTACGATCCTTCGCAAGCAAAGATCGAGGCACAGTCTGTAAAGGCTGCCATGGAAAAGTACGCAGCATCATCCGATTCTGATTTCAAGGCTCGCGCTGTAGCCGTCAAGGAAGAGCGTTCAGAGATGGTGAAGCATCACCTCTGGGTCCTCTGGACTGATTACTTCAAGGCTCCTCACTTCGAGGCCTATCCACAACTCCACGTACTCTTCAACGAGGCGACAAAACTCGCTGGCGCTGGCGGAACAAAGGGCAGCAACGATGTTGCAGTAGCGGATAAGTTGCTTGCAAAGATTGAAGAGATCTCAGAGATCTTCTGGGCCACTAAGAAGGCTTGATTAAGTTCGGATTCAGCTCACGCTGAAACAATCCGCTCGGCTGCTATTCGAGCCATAAATGAGAGTCGATCGATCAATCGCCGCTGCACAACTGCAGTGGCGATTGTTCTATTTATATGGGTAATTGCAGATTCGAAGGTGACAATCTGTTGATCTACTTCAATCAACCGAACATGTGCACGGACTTCTTCGCCGATCGGAACTGATGTGGTCATCTCGATAGTGACGCTCACAGTGAAAGAGGTCTCCCCTGGTGCGCAATGTTCTGCGAGCGCGGCGCTACATGCACTCTCAACCAATGAAGCTGCCGCAGCACTTGAGAGGACCGGAAGTTCGTTGAAGCCGGCAGCAACTGAGGTATCAGCAGCTCGAACCACCATGGTGGCCATGCCTACTGCTCCCAGTAGCTCCTCTTCGTTCGAACTCATGTAATTAACCTACTAGGTCGAGGACTCTGCGCAGCGTTAAAAAACTCGAAAAGCTTTAAAAACCTTCGCGAAATTCTTCGGTATGTGAAATTTCAATCGTAATCTCGCCATCTGGAGAGATCGATCGCTGCATAATCGTCTGGGTAAAACTCTGCGTGAAGCCAGCGAATGGAGCGAAGGCAGCTTCCTGAGCCTGCATCTGCGCTGCTTGCCATTCAATCTGTGCGATCAATCGCTCGTGAAGTGAGGCAGGTGCTTCTTCTCGGCAAGCGCCCCCAAGGAGCTGCTTGATCAGACGGACGTTCTCTTGATGTGCCTGAAGATTCGCCTGGCAGCCTGGGCATTGCTCACAATGAGATTCAAGGGAGAGGCGCTCGGATGAATTGACGATCTCGTTATCGGTATAGAGAAGAATCGCTACAAGAATCTCTTCGCAGGATTGGTGACCGTGGGTGCTCATGGCTTGATCCCCTCGACCGAGCGGACAGAATTGGCCGCAACAGCTGAGCCGATGCCGCGACTCTTTGCATAATCAGCTAGTGCTACTCGTAATAATTTACGACCTCGATGAAGGCGAGACATGACGGTGCCAGTTGGCACACCAATAATCTCTGCGATCTCTTTATACGAGTAACCCTCGACATCGGCGTAGTAGACGACCATCCGGAAATCTTCTGGAATCGAAGCGAGCGCCTCTTTTACATCGCCATCAGGGAGGTTCTCAAGGACAACATCTTCCGCTGACTTTCCCTGATCACTCGTATGAGACGCGGCCTCAAAGATCTGCCAATCTTCGACTTCGCCATCAGAGATCTGTGGCCGGCGCTGGTCCTTACGATATGTGTTGATGAAGGTCGTTGTGAGAATGCGGTAGAGCCAGGCCTTGAGATTGGTTCCTGGTTCGAATTGATGGAAGGAGTTGAAGGCTTTGGCAAAAGTATCCTGAACGAGATCTTCAGCATCTTGAGGATTCTTCGTATAGCGAAGTGCTGCACCGTAGAGCGCGCTGGTGAAGATCAAGGCGTCGCGTTCGAAACGCTCTTTGCGCTCGCGCGGACTCTCGCTAGCGCGGTCTGCTAGCTCGATCCCGGAACCGACATTGCTGCTCATAGGTCTTAAGGCTACTGCCATACCCTGACAACACGCTGAGAGGGAGATCTATTCCCGGTTAGAAGAGTGTCTCCGGCTCCCCTAGCTCGATGGGGGCGATGAGTTCTGGGCCATTATTGCGAATCGAGTTCACCATCGAGGAGACTGGAACCGCCCGAAGTCCACGGTCCGGTTCCTCGGGCTTGTGAAAGGCCATCAAAGCGCTGATCTCATCTGGATCTTGGATCGAACGATCGAGCCATCGATCCCATCGATTCGTTGGCAAGAAGGTTGGCATACGAGAGTGCACTGTCGCTAAGAAACCAACTGCAGGGCGAGTAATAATCGATGCGCTATCAACTATCTGACCATCGGGTGCAATCCAACGATCCCAAATACCTGCAAAGGCGAGAGATCGCCGCTTACTCTCCCACTCATCACTTGCGATGTAGAAGGGTTGCTTAGGCGAATAAGGACCAAGCTCGGTAGCCCACTCGTAATAACCATCTGCTGGAATCAGGCAGCGTCGATTTCGAAATGCACTCCGAAATGTTGGTTTCTCGGCAACGCTCTCACTTCGAGCATTAATTGCTTGAGATTGTGACCGAAGCGCACTCTCACGATCTTTACTCCAACCGGCGATCATTCCCCATGAAGCGGTTGCAAGTTCGCGTTGATTATCGGAGTTATTTCGCACCAGATAGATCTCACGCGTTGGAGTGATATTCCAATCCGCAGGCAGAAGTGGCAAGCGGGCCAGGCTCTCACCGGTGTGAATCTCGAACTCTTCCAGCAACTCTGCTGGAAGTTTGGAGAGGGCGAAGCGACCACACATAAGTGAGAGGGTATCGCCTCACTGTAGGATTCACACATGACCTCACTCTGGCCCGCACCATTTCGGGGAGCCTCCCCCGTTAATGCGCGCATCACGATTCCAGGGTCGAAGTCGGTCACTAATCGAGCGCTGATCTTGGCTGCTTTGGCAGATTCGCCATCACTACTTCGCAAGCCGCTCCACTCGCGCGACTCAGCTCTCATGATCGCTGGCCTTAAGGCACTTGGAGTTGGGATCGATGAGGCGCCCAATGGCGATCTCACCATCACCCCCGCTCCACTCTTTGGTCCAGCACAGGTCGATGTCGGCAACGCCGGAACCGTCATGCGCTTTCTTCCACCAGTCGCCGCGATGGCAACTGGCTTGATTCATTTCGATGGTGATCCACGATCACATGAGCGTCCACTTGGCCCAGTTATTGCAGCGCTTGAATCACTTGGCGTAAGCATCGAACACGGCTCTCGCTACGCCCTCCCACTCACTATTAATGCCAATGGCCAATTGCGTGGCGGTACGGTCGATGTTGATGCCTCTGCATCAAGTCAATTTATTTCGGCACTTCTCTTAGTGGCGCCCGCAACAAAAGAGGGCATCACAATTCGTCATATCGGCGAATCACTACCATCGATGCCTCACATTGAGATGACGGTCCAGATGCTCCGCGAAGTTGGCGTTACTGTCGACGAGAGCGAGAAGAATATCTGGAAGGTTGCACCTACAGTTATGCACGGCCGCGAGATTACGATTGAACCTGATCTCTCCAACGCCGCTCCATTTATGGCAGCTGCCATGATCTGTGGTGGCAAGGTCACGATCACCGATTGGCCCCGCGTTACGACTCAACCGGGAGATGAACTTCGATCACTCTTCACACGTATGGGAGCTCAGATCACCTTTGACGATACCGACTTTGGAAGCGATCTCACTATCACCAGCGATGGAACGATTCACGGCATTGATGTCGACCTCCATGATATCGGAGAATTAACGCCATCGATCGCTGCGCTCTGCGCATTAGCGGATTCGCCATCATCACTTCGTGGCATTGGCCATCTTCGCTTACATGAGACTGATCGGTTGGCCGCACTCGCTGCCGAGATCAACGCGCTCGGTGGCGATGTCGATGAAGAAGAGAGCGCACTCCATATCTCCCCTGCCCCATTGCATGCAGGCATCTTCCATAGTTATGAGGATCATCGCCTAGCCACAGCTGGTGCCATGATCGGACTTAAAATTGCTGGCATTCAGGTTGAGAATATTGAGACTACCCAGAAGACCCTTCCGGATTTCCCCGGAGCATGGCGCGCAATCTTGGGGCTCTCGGATGCTGGAAATCCAACGAAGTGACGCCCCGCGAATTTAGCGAAGATGATGTTCGCATCAGGCCGAAGGAGCGCACTCGACCACGAACGAAAGACCGCCCTGATTACTCCGCATCGCAAATCGCTCGAGTAATCGCTGTAGATCGCGGACGGACTACCTGCCTCATTGAAGAGAGTGGCCTCGTCGTAACCGCCATGAAGTCGCGCGAGCTTGGTAAGAAATCTGTTGTCGTTGGCGATCTCGTCTCGATCGTCGGAGATATCTCTGGTTCAGAAGGATCTCTCAGTCGAATCGTTGTCGTCCAGCCTCGGGCAAATGTCCTGACTCGCACTATCGATGATTCTGCTGAATTTGAACGGATGATCGTCTCTAATGTCGATCAGATCGGCATCGTCATCGCAGCGGCAGATCCCGAACCACGTCACGGCTTTGTCGATAGAGCACTCGTCGTCGCCTTCGATCAAGGAATCACTCCCCTCATCATTGTGACAAAGTGCGATCTGGCTGATCCTTCCGAGTTCCTCCAGATCTATAACGAACTCGATATCCAGGTGATTCGGATCGAGCGCGGCGCGGACCTCACCTCCCTCCGCAAAGCAATTCGCCATAAGCGCACCGTTCTCTTAGGTCACTCTGGCGTTGGAAAGTCCACTCTCGTGAATGCACTGACTCAGACGCAGAGCAGAGCAACAGGTGATGTGAACTCGGCAACTGGTCGCGGTCGTCATACCTCATCAAGTGCCGTTGCACTCAAGATCGATCTCGATGAGAACGAGACCGGCTGGATTATCGATACCCCTGGCGTCCGCTCCTTCGGTCTTGCCCACGTTGAGCGCGATCGAGTCATTGGGGCCTTTCCAGAGTTTGCTCCTGCAATCGAACATTGCCCGAAGAATTGCTCACACGATGAAGAGAATTGCGCCTTAAACCACTGGCCATCTCTCTCTGAGAGCGCACTCGGCCGCCTCGCCAATTTACGACGACTTCTTGCAGAAGGCTCCAAGTAGACTCTCCCCCATGAGAGATCTTGCACTCGACCTTTCCCTGGCGCATCGCTTAGCGAATGCGGCCGATGCGCTCTCGATGGCGAAGTACCGTTCATCCGAGCTCGTCATCGAAACCAAGCCTGATCTCACACCTGTCACTGATGCCGACAAGGGCATCGAATTTATGATTCGCGACATCCTCTCGCAAGAACGCCCGCTCGACCTCGTGATCGGGGAAGAATTTGGCGGCAAGGAAGAGGCGCTCGCACCAACAAACGATAAGTACTACTGGGTCGTCGATCCGATTGATGGCACAAAGAACTTTGTGCGTGGTGTTCCAACTTGGGCGACGCTGATTGCGCTGGTTAATCCAGATCATGAAGTCGTTGTTGGAGTTGTCAGCGCCCCTGCGCTCTATCGACGTTGGTCTGCTCACAAAGGTGGCGGAGCATTTGTCAGCGAGAATGGCGAAACTCCACGAAAGCTTTCAGTCTCAGCTGTATCGACTTTGAGTGATGCATCGATTTCTTATTCTGACCTTGTTGGTTGGGGCGATCGTCGTCAGAAATTTATTGATCTACAAGAGCGAATCTGGCGCACCCGCGGCCTCGGAGATTTCTGGTCACATATGTTGGTAGCCGAAGGATCTGTTGATATCGCGGTCGAGCCTTCACTTGCTCTCTGGGATATGGCGGCAAATGCGATCATCGTGACAGAGGCGGGTGGAACCTTCGGCGATCTCGATGGCGGACTCGGCGCACATGGACCCAACGGTCTCTCGACCAATGGAAAGCTGCATCAAGCATTTCTTGATGCGGTGAACTAACGGAATACGGTCTCACCACATGGGTCTCTTCTCATTCTTTAAGCGCCGGAATAAGGCCACCTCGCCTGCTCTAGAAGTAATTCCTGTTCCCGCAACCTGGCACCACGCTCTCACCGAGATTGCGATCGTCACAGATCCACTTGGCGCTACCCCAGGGACGCATTTAGATCGTGATTTTCTCTTCTCGGTCATCGCTTCGATCGCAACTGAGATCTCGCGCTCTGGTCTCGACTCGGGTATCGAGAACGTGGATACCTCGGATCCGATTCACGCTCTAGCGAATGAGATCGCTTCGAAAGCTGCTGCTGAAGGTCTCGTAATAACCCACCATGAGGTCGTTGGACTCACCTTTGAACCATCACTTGGGTTCGCCGCACGCCTAAGTGCGCACTCTAAGAAGTACACCGTCTTACTAGGGGCACAGGCAGCAGTCGCTCGCGCAAGTACGCCATTTCATGAAGAGATTCTCGCTTTCGTGAGTAACGCACTTCCCATCGCGACCGAGAGCTTCAAAGCTCAAAGATTAGTTCTTGCGATCGACGGTATCGCCTATGTAGGCCTGACTACTTCGTCAGCTTTACGATAAGAGATCGATCCACTCTCCACCAACGAGTTCGTTAGCGCGTTCTGGTCCCCATGATCCAACAAAGTATGGGAAGAGTGCTGGCTCGCCAGAGATGACGTTCTCAAGGATGCGCCAGGTTTCCAGGACAGAGTCAATACGCGTAAAGCGCATATGGTCACCGGACATCGCTGCGCGGAGTAGACGCTCATAAGCCTCTTGGCGTTCTCCAAGAGCAGCAGAGAATTCAACGTTGAGTTGAACTGGCTGAGTTGAAAGTGAATCACCAGGTGACTTTGCAAGGAGTTCGATATCTACGCCATCCTTCTTACCAAGACGGAAGCGAAGAATATTCGGAGCACCAGCTTGTGACTCGGCAAAGAGCATTCGTGGCGGTTGCTTAAATTCAATAACGACTTCAAGTGTTGTCTCCGCGAGAGCCTTGCCGGTACGAAGATAGAACGGAACTCCTGCCCAGCGCCAGTTATCGATATGGACGAGCGCAGCGGCGAAGGTCTCGGTATCTGAATGTTCCTTTACGCCAGGTTCATCAAGGTAGCCGACATACTGTCCGCGGACAACACTCTCGGGGCGCAATGGCGCAATGGCGCGGAAGATCTTGAGCTTCTCATCTTCCATGTTGTGTGAATTAATCTCTGACGGTGGTTCCATCGCGATGAGCGCTAGTACCTGAAGGAGGTGATTTTGAAGGACATCGCGCAGTGCGCCAACGCCATCATAGAAAGCGCCACGGCCTTCAATGCCGAAATTCTCTGCCATTGTGATCTGAACACTTGAGATGTAGCGGTGGTTCCAGACCGGTTCCCAGATTGAGTTGGCAAAGCGAAAGACCAAGATATCTTCAACCGACTCTTTTCCAAGATAGTGATCGATACGGAAGATGCGCTCTTCTGGAAGAACTAGTTCGAGTGAATCTTGTAAATGGATCGCAGATTTAAGATCGCGACCAAATGGCTTCTCTACGACCAATCGAACGTATTCCATGAGGCCAGCAGCGTGGAGTCCGCGGGTCACTTGCTCAAAAGCTGAAGGTGGAATCGCAAGGTAGATAACGATGTTCTTCTTGCCCTCAAGACTTACAGCGAGATCGTCGTAGAGCTTCTGCTCTTCGTACTTACCGACGACGAGATCTAGGTGCTTATCGAGAAACTCGAGCACCTTGTCATCAGGGGCGGCAACGGTCTTCTTGATCGAGTCAAAGGCGTAATTCACAAACTCTTCATGGCTCCACTTTGTTGAAGCGACGCCAACAACATCTGTTGTGAGAAAGCCACTTCGGGCCATGTTGTAGAGGGCAGGAAATAACTTCTTCTTCGCTAAATCGCCAGTAGCTCCAAAGAGCACCAGCACATCGGCATCAGCTAATTTCTTCTTACGGGGTGTCACGTAATCCTCTACTTCTTCTTCGCTTCGATATGTCCGCCGAATTTCTTCCGCATTGCTGAGAGAACCTTATTGGCGTAGAGATCATTTCCGCGTGAAGAGAAGCGGCCCATGAGTGAGGCGCTCAACACATTTGCAGGCACTCCAGCATCGATCGCAGTTGCAACAGTCCATCGTCCCTCACCTGAATCTGAGACCGAACCTTCATAGCCATCAAGCTCTGGATCTTCTTGATAGGCAATAGCTGTGAGATCGAGGAGCCATGAGGCCACAACAGATCCGCGACGCCAGACTTCGGTGATCTCGCGCATATCCAGGTTGTACTTGGTCTCGCTATGTTCACCGACAGTTGTTGGGTGCTTGATGCCGGTTTCAGCTGCTTTGAAGATATTGAGACCCTCGGCATAGGCAGCCATTGCGCCATATTCAATACCGTTGTGAACCATCTTGACGAAGTGACCAGCACCGACTGGGCCACAGTGGAAGAAGCCAAGTTCAGAGTTGGCAGGTTCGCCTTCGCGACCAGGCGTACGCTCTGCTGCGTCAAAACCTGGGGCGAGCGCTTTAAAGAGTGGAGTGAGGCGCTCGACAACTTTGGTATCTCCGCCAATCATGAGTGAGTAGCCGCGCTCGAGACCATAGACGCCACCTGAAGTACCGACATCAACGAAATTAATTCCCTTGGTGGCGAGCCAAGCAGCGTTTGCAATGTCATCGCGATAGAAGGTATTTCCACCATCGATAATTGTTGAACCAGGTGCGAGGTGTTCGGCAACTGAGCGAATAGTCTGGCTGGTAACTTCTGCTGGAACCATTACCCATACGATCTGAGGATTACTCTCGCTATTTTGCGAGGCCAAGTCGGCAAGCGATGAGAGACCGGTGTATCCCTCAGATGCAACGGCCTTAACAGTCTCTGCATTGACGTCATAAACGCTGATAGTGACTGGGTTATTCGAATCAATGTGGGATGAGATTCTGCGAACGATATTCGCGCCCATTCGACCCAAGCCGACCATTGTGAATTGAAGTTCCTGGTTGCTCATCTTCTTCTCTCTCGTTTCATCACGTATCCGTCTGACGGAGACTAAATCAGATCTTGATATCGGTAGCGATAACAATCTGAGTTGCAGGTGAATTCTTTCTCAACATTGAGATTGGGCTCTGCTGCCCGCCATCTAAGAGGTCTGCGAGCGCTGCTCGCTTGCCCTCTCCAACGGCAAAGATATAGATAGCAGAAGCTCGAGCTAATCGAGCCGCACCTATCGAGACCCGCTGCGCGGGTGGCTTAGGAGAATTATCTACGGCAATGGCCGATTTCGTTGAATCTAACTCGTGAGTATGGCCAGGGAAGAGCGAGGCGATGTGACCATCTTCACCCATGCTCATGATGACTGCGTCAAAGCGCTTCGTATCGGGAAGGGCTTGATCCAAGGCCATCGCATAGAGATCGGCCGCCGCATCGAGGGTTAACTCAGAAACTGGTGCGGCAACACGATGGAAGGTGAGTCGACTTAGGCTTCGCGTAAAGGCCGCCACCAAAGTTGTATCCGAACGATCTGCATGATCTAGTGCTACGAAGCGCTCATCGCTAAACCAGATATGAAGGGTCAGGGCTGCGTCGAGATCCGAACCCTTCTCATTGAGAAGGCGGAAGAGGTTCACATCGAGTGCCTGCGCGATCGCAAGACCGGTGCGGCCGCCAGTAATGACAATGTGAGCATCGCGATTCTCGCGCCAAGCGTGGAGAATGGCTGAGACAGTCCGTTCTGCAACGACTGAAACGAGTTGTTCTGCCGAAGGATCAACCAGAGATTGGTAGGGGCTCACAGGTATAAGAATACCTGCATAAAAAATCCGGCAAGCACTGGTGAGTGCTAACCGGATCTTCTCTGTAGTAGCGGGGACAGGATTTGAACCTATGACCTCTGGGTTATGAGCCCAGCGAGCTACCGAGCTGCTCCACCCCGCGTCGGTATCTCAATCTTAAAGGAAAGATCAATAATTACCCAATCGGCGCTTACTTACTCCCCTGCGCCTTGATTGCTGCAGCAATTGCCGCCTTCAATCGATTCTGGGCTTGGCCATATGCCGTGAAGTCACCACTCTTGAGTGCTGCTTGTGAATCTGCGAGCGCTGATTGTGCCGCAGCAAGTGCACTCTTGAGTGAGGTATTTCCTGCGAGTGCAGTAGATCCAGTTGAGGTTGAGGCCCCAGTGCCATTACTCAATGTCGTGCCAGAGTTACCACCGAAGACTTCATTGAGTGCACCTTGAAGTGTGTTATCGAAGCCAATCTGGTCTCCGAAACTCACCAGGACTTTCTGGAGAAGTGGATATGCCGCAGAGTTTGATGTCGCACGAACATAGACCGGCTGCACGTAAAGCAGACCTCCGCCGACAGGAAGTGTCATCAAGTTTCCGAGGACGACATCAGAGCCACCTTGACGCAAAAGTGAGAGCGCTTGAGCGACCTCTGGCTTCGCCTCAAAGTTTGATGCGACCTGTGATGGACCCGAAATATTTGTTGATCGCGGCAGTTGCAGCACTGTGATCTTTCCGTAGTCAGGACCAGCGTCAGAGTTCACGACTGCAAATGCGGTGAGGTTCTGTCGACCGCCCTTTGGCACAAAGCTCGTTGAGAGTGAGAAAGAAGCTTTCTTTGCTCCAGGCAATTGCATTGTCTGGTAATAAGGAGGTTGAGTTGCAGCGTTTGCACCAAGTGATGATGGGTCGCTTGGAATACGCCAGAAATCCTGACCGCCGTAGAAGGCCGCAGCTGAATCAACGTGATAGGTACTCAAGACATCACGCTGAACATTGAAGAGATCTTCCGGGTAGCGAATATGTGCCAAGAGCGCAGGTGAAATCGCACTCTTTGGTTCGACCGTGCCAGGATAAGCCTTAGACCAGGTCTTCAAGACTGGATCGGTGGTATCCCACTGGTAGAGGTGAACGGTGCCATCGAAGGCATCAACTGTCGCCTTCACCGAATTGCGAATGTAATTCACATTTTGATCTGCAAGCGGTGCAACCGAAGTGGTTGCTGCACTTACCGAGTTCGTTGTTGCGGCAGCGAGGTTGGTCACCTTCGCATATGGATAGCCCGCTGAAGTCGTGTAGCCATCGATGATCCAGACGATATGACCATTTACTACTGCTGGATATTCATTGCCATCGAGCGTCAACCAAGGCGCCACCTTCTGCACGCGATCCATTGGATTGCGATTGAAGAGGATTTTCGAATCCTTATTAATGAGGTTTGAGAGGATGATCTTCTGGTCCTTATATTTCACAGCGAAGAGCAAGCGTGTGAGCATCGAACCCATAGGAACACCACCAGTACCTGTATAGGTGTAGTTCTTCTGGCCATTGGCTGAAGAGTCATCTGGGTAATCGAGCTCTGCCGGGGTTGAGGCCTTAGTGCCGCCGACGATGGAGTAATCCGGGACATTCTCACCAAAGTAAATACGTGGTTCAAATGCGCCAAGGCCGCTTGTTGGTGGAATATTTCCAACAGCAAAGGTTGGCTTACCATCAGCATCCACGGTATTGGCATAGGCGCCCACGAATCCGAAGCCGTGGGTATATACCAAGTGATCGTTAATCCAATTTCGAGATGGACTTCCTGCGATATTGAGTTCACGTACCGCAACGACGGTATCGCGACTCTTGCCATTGACGGTATATCGATCCATATCTAGTGAATCTGGGAAGGTGTAATAGGGCTTGATCTGCTGAAGCTGGCGGAAGGTCGCTGAGACCACATTGGGGTCGAGCAAACGGGTATTGGAGACAGTCAAGGCATCCCCTGAAAGCTGGCCACTGGCGACTGTTGTTGTTGCTTGGTAATCCTTGATCGTGACTTTGTCGAGACCATAGGCGGCACGAGTCGCATCAATATTGCGTTGAATAAATGGCGCTTCCTTCGTTGATTCAGATGGCTTTACTTGGAACTGTTGAATGAATGCTGGATAAAGACCGGCGATCAGAACAGATGAGATCACCATCAACGAAACACCAGCTGCTGGGAGCACCCATGAGCGGCGAACAATATTTGCGAAGAAGAGGAGTGAACAGACGACGGCGATGCCAGCAAGAATTGCCTTTGCAGGAAGAGTTGCATTGACATCGGTATAGGAGAGGCCGGTGATCAAGTGGCCAGTCTTGAGCGCAAGGTTGTAGCGATCACACCAGTAAGCCCCAGCCTTGACGAGCACCAAGAGCCCAAGCAGTACTGAAAGTTGGACTCGCGCAGCAACAGATGTTCGATCTTCTCGGACCTGTGGGCGAATTCCGCCATAGAGATAGTGAATTCCTGCAGTCACGATCAGAGTGAGAACGAGAGTTGAGATAGCCCACCCAATAAGTGCTTGATAGAGCGGCAACTTAAATGCGAAGAAGGAGATATCCAGACCGAATTGGGGATCCTTGCTACCAAATGGCGTTGCATTCTTAAATTGGAGCCAGATCTGCCAGAGGCGAGCCCCGGAACTACCAGCGAAGTAGAAGATGGCGACTCCCGCAGCAATGAGAGCTGGGCGCTTAAATGGATCGAGCTGCCCGCGATAGCGCTCGATATTCTCGGCCTCAATCGAAGTCGGCACATAGATCGGACGATTGCGGTGTGCGAGATAAATATTGAGAGTTATAACAAGAGATGTGATCACGCCAAAGGCGATAAAAAGTTCAGCTTTCGTAAGTAAGGTAGTTCGCCAGACAGATGAGAAGTGAACCGAGCGGAACCAGAGAATGTCAGCATAGAAACCACTGAGCGAGAGGAGGATGACGCCCAGAATGACGAGCGCGGCAACTGTAAGTGGAAAGGGCCCAACCTTCTTTCGTCCAAAACCAGCACCGGCAGGGCGCTGCGAGAAGGGGTTATTCGGAAAATTGAATGAGCTCATAGCGCACACTCTAGCGTTCGGTCGGGTTTAGAGCGGATCCTGATCTGGGCTTTGAGGCGGAAGGGGACGGACCGAACCTTGAGCACGCTTGGTCTCGGTAAAACTGCGCTGGAAGCTCTGAAAGGAGTTCACAGAACGATTGGTCTCATTCTCGTAGCCATCTTTAAATCGCGCGACCCAGACGGCGTAGATGATCGCTCCAGTCACAGCAAAGAGCGGAATGAGCCACCAGATCAGCGCTGAGAAGGCGGGGTTGCCATGAGCGGCCGCTGTTGTAGTCGATGCCACAATGTGAAGTGCTTCATTCATTCTCACTCGCCCACTCTAATCTAAAGCGGCGCGGAATATTCTCTGAGTTCGCAGGGTTCTGCATACATGCATTTCTATGACCTTGGGGAGAGAATGGTGCCATGAGCGGTAACTTTGGATTCACTCCGGGTGGGGATTTCTCTGACTCGCAACCTTCTCGGGACTCCTCGCACCTGCCGATGATTGCAACGACCGCCCTACGCGATAGCGCTCGCAATTTTTTAGCGAGTAATTCTGTTATCCCAGTCGGCATGCATGAGGTTGATCAGATTCGCGAAGCCTTGGAAATCGCACAGAATTGGCTCGACAGCGCCACCATCTTTCCCAATCTCTCTGCGCTGCAAGATGTTGCATGGAGTCGGAAAGATTGGCTCGATTCATCAATCGCCGGCTGGCAGAAGATTGTGGAACCACTTGCCGAAGGAATGGCGAGCGCTCTCGCCGAATTAATGAGCGGTATGAACGTTGATGATGTTGATATGGATGAAATTCCCGATATGGCAAAGCCAGCCTTTGCAGCCATGATGGGTAGCGCTTCTCCCTTTGGTGGCGGCATGCTTGCGATGATGCGTGGGTTTATGGGGAGCATGATCGCTACCCAGTTAGGTCAATCAGTCGGAGCGCTCTCGCTGCGGGTGACGGGTGCAAATGATGTCGCTCTCCCCCTCTTTGCGCGGAGCGAGCCACGACTTATTCCGCAGAATCTTGCGCTCTGGGGCGAAGGACTCGATATCGAAACAAGTGAGATACGAATCTTTCTTGCACTCCGTGAGGCAGCAGCCGTTCGGCTCTTCACACATGCGCCTTGGTTGAGTGATTACATGCGTGATGCGATCGCTGCGTATGGCCGAGGAATCTCTATTGATATTGAAGCGATACAACGACAAGCAGAAGAGGCGATCTCATCAGGCGATCTCGATGTTGAGAATGCCGAATCAATTAATCGTGCGATTACAAGTGGCATGTTTATGCCTGAGCAATCCCCGCAACAAGCTGCAGCTCTCGAAAAAGTTGAGATGGCACTCGCACTTATTGAAGGGTGGATCGATCACGTCGTTGCTGTTGCTGCCAGCGATCGATTGCCATCACTGCCTGCACTCCAAGAAGTTGTTCGTCGTGCGCGAGCAACAAACTCTCCTACTCAACAACTCTTTAAATCACTCCTCAATCTAGAAGTATCACCACGGCGAATGCGCGAAACCGCAAAGTTCTGGGGTGATGTACTGCAGATTGCAGGTATCGAAGAGCGCGATCATCGCTGGGAGGATTCTGCACTTCTTCCACAAGCAAGTGATCTCGCAGACCCGGCGGTATTTCTCAAGAGCACCACAGTTCCTGATGATTTGAGTGGATTGCTATAGCCCATAAAAAAGCGAAGCCCCCGGTCGCACAATTCTTTGTCAGCCTTCCCCTTGCTGACAATGAACGGTTATCCGAGGACTTCGTGCGAGAAAACTATGGGTAAACCCCTCTTAAATCAAATAGACCGACTAGAGATCTCAAAATATTTTTGCGACTCTTTCAGGATCTCCCTTGATTCTGTGCATAAGTAGGAGAAAATTTTCCATCGTTATCAGCTGCTTGTTGATAACTCTGTGGAGAAACAGGGGATAAAGTCGAATGTCGGTGGAGAACTTTTTCCAAGAGTCGATCTTCGAGGATATCTTTCCCGCCGTGGCAACGGCTCAGAACTTTCACACTGAGCAGAGATCTCGTAAGAAGCGAAAGCAGGAGTTGACCACTTCTCCCTCGCAACTCATCGCACTCCCTGAATTTAGAGTGATCCGATCCACTAGGCGAAAGCGGGGCATTACCGCCTTTCGAAATAATGGAATCATCGAGATTCACATCCCGGATCGCACCCTTCGGCGTGATGAAGCGACAATCATTCCCGAGATGATCAATCTCGTGCTCACTCGAGAGGCGAGATCTCGACGTGGAGATGACCAGTTAGCTCAGATCTCGGAATCACTTCTCAGCCGTTATCTCCCTGAATTCCACGAGCGCCCCTCCTCCATTCGCTGGCGGAGCATGCAGGGCCGCTGGGGTAGCTGCACGACCGTGGATCGGACAATTCGGATCGCCGACCGATTAGCGAGCGCACCTGCCTATGTCCTGAACTGCGTCATCTTCCATGAATTGATCCACCTCAGGATTCCGGGGCATGGAGCCGACTTTGGGGAGCTCTTGGCCCGTTATCCCGAGCTTGAGCGCGCCGAGGCCTACCTTGAGGGCTTTGAGGCGGGTATTGGGGCCCCACCCGAGGCGATATCCACAGAAGATATCGACGAGGAAATGCCCTCGATATCCCACCACGCGTAGAGCGGCAGGGGTACCCTGAGCGCGTACGCACGCTCAGCGCGGGAAGCACCTGCGCGTCACGACGAGTTGCTGCGGCGATAGGAGGGTCACCATGGCCGAAAAATATGTAGGAAAGCTTGAAGACAACTCTGGCGCTTACTGCGTTAAGTGCAAAGAGAAGCGTGCCTTCGAAGGCGAAGTCAAGGTCTCTGACTCTGGTCGCCGTATGGCACAGGGCATCTGCTCTGTCTGTGGAACCAAGCTCAACCGTATCTTGGGTAAGGCGTAATCGCTTCACTCTAGAAAAGGAGTGAGTCCCACTCGCTTGTTCTTCGCAGCCCGTACTCCCGCCTCACTGAGGTAACGAGTACGGGCTGTTTTCTTTTGCACGCATGCTGATGCCTTAACCCGCTCTTTCCCACACTCTCGAAGATGCAACCTCCCTTCAGCACGCATCGCGAGACTCTTCGCCCGTGAATGAAGAGATCTATCCACGCCTCAAAGCCTCCTTTCGAGTGCTCACAAGAAGAGATGGGACGATCTATGTGGGTGATGCTCGGGAAGGCTTCGTCCTTGATGCAATTCCTTACCGACAGATCCTGCGCCACTCAACAGGGGTTCACGCCCACGCTGAGATCGCACGCCTGCTCGATCTCTCTCCCAGCGCACTTCTTCAACTTCTACATGAGCTCACCGCACTGGGAGTCATCGAGCATCACGCGGGCCCATCAACTACAGGAGCACAACATCATCTCAATGCCAGCGAACGAGTAGATAGCGAACGATCGTTAATCACCCATCGATCAACTGATGGTGGCCAGGGTGAACTTCATGCGCGGGCAACTTTTCAGATTGAGATCCGCGGTGATACTCGGATCGCACGCAACCTCTTGGCGCTGCTTGCTGGTAGCGGATTTACCTCAACAACTGTGTATCTCTCGCCCTATGACCAGCCATTACTTCACGCTCGTGATCTCAACGCGCTCTCGGTGACAAGTGAGCATTTAGGCAAAAGTAAGTCAATGCATCATCGGGATATCGTCAGGCAGAACAATCTCATCATGCACAATCTCGTACGATCTGATCTTCGCGTTGTGAGCACACGCGGAAGGCAAGATCTCATCGTGGCAACAGCGGGGGTGGATGCCCAAGAGATTCAACAATGGCAGAGTGAAGGAGTTCGACATCTTGCAATCAGTGAGGTGATTGCGCAAACTCTCGAAATCTCACCCATCATCGAACCTGGTGCGGGGCCCTGTCTTCGCTGCATATCGCTGCATCGAAGAGATGCCCTCCCCGAAGATCTATCACTTCTCGTCCAGCCCGAGCAGACGGGTGAGCTTCCTATCTCTTCCGCAGCACTCGTTGCAGCGCTCCTCGCCTCAAAGATCGCAAACTTTTTTCACCGGGTGCACTTTTCGGCAGGCATCCCAGTGCTGGGCTATCCAGAAGAACTAGAGAGCTACCGGCGAAGATCCCAGGTGATTAACTTGCTCGATCCATCGCAGCCGATGGAAGATCGAAGGTGGAACTTTCATCCAGAGTGCGGGTGCGTGGACGTCCGACGCCGCGCTTGGCCGCGATGATCTGACCGCCTTCAAAGAGTTCTCCGCCCCAGACGCCGCATGGCTCGCCCCGAGAGATGGCGCCTTCAAGGCATGCCTTCTGCATTGGGCATCCACCACACATCTTCTTAGCGATCGCGATCTGAACGCTCTCTTCCGAGAAGAAGAGCTCTGGATCTGCGGTGTGGCAAGGAAGGGTGAACTCATCGCCACCTCCGGTCACGCAGGTCACATCTGATAGGCCGATCATCGCTTCCGCGCCGTCGATGCCCTCCTTCGACTGGGCCCATCCTGGTACTAATAACTCACTGAAGAGAACGCTCACTTCTCTCACTTCCTCTCAATAGTTTCTATGAAAATAAAAAAGGACCGCATATCCTTTCGGATCTGCGGCCCTGGTGGCTCTCTATCGGTTAACCGATAGTGCTCCAGGTTCCGCCTGATCCGTACTTATTGGCATATGTAAATGCATATCCGTGACGGGTTGAGTCAGCGGGTGCATTTACGGCCGCAAAATGGGTATGGGTCGCAGGTGTTGTGGCACGCCAAGTAGAGCCCAAGACGGCTCCCTTGATTGATGATGATGTACTCATGATCTCCACGGCTTTAGGGTAAAGCACCCGCGTTGATCGGCGCAAGCTAATTAATTCAAGCGCCTTCTCTACTTCAAAGCCCCAAGAAAGGGACTCGGCTCCCCCGACGTGCTCAGATGAACCTGCTTGCGAGCTCGAGTCAGGCCCACATAGAAGAGGCGACGCTCCTCCTCGAGCGTGCTCGCCGATGAGCCCGACCCATCGTGAAGCGGCAGAACTCCATCATTAACGCCCACGAGGAAGACGTGATCCCACTCAAGGCCCTTTGCCGCATGGAGGGTCGAGAGGACTACACCAGGCAGAGGGGGCGGGTTATTTTGATCGGCCCGGTCCTCTAGTTCACGCAGGAAGGTGCGCATCGTTGGAGCGCCATCTGCATGCATATCTCTTGCCAGGTTCATCAGCGCTCGGATGTAATCGGCATCGCCGAATGGACGCAGCACTGACTCCAAATCGCGCAACCAATTCTCATCATTCGGGATGACGGATGCACTGCGGATTACCTTCATCGCATCGCGGACATCTACTCGATCGAAGAAGCGCTCTGTGCTCTTGAGCTGAGATTCAATGCCTCGATTGCGCAGTTCGCGCTCGAAGAGATCGAGCTGTTGGTTAGTGCGCGAGAGGATCGCAACGCTCACCTCTTTGCCCTCAGTGGTTGCTCCGCCTGAGATGAGTTGCGAGATGCGATCAACAACTTTCACTGATTCACTCGCTGGGCTCTGGAAATGATCGAGCTCAAAGTTCTTGCCATGAGTATTCATCGAGACGAGCTGTTGATTGCCGTGACTCTCACTTGCCTGCAAAACTTGATTCGCCATCTGAATAATTTCGGGGGTCGAACGATAGCCACGGGTAAGTCGAATCACCTTGGCATCTGGGAATCGACCAGTGAAGCCAAGGAGGAATGCCGATGTCGCGCCAGCGAAGGAATAGATGGTTTGAGCAGCATCACCGACTACGCAGATATCGTTTCGGTTTCCAAGCCAGAGATTGAGAAGGCGTTGCTGCAACGGTGAGACGTCCTGATACTCATCGACAGTGAAGTAGCGATATTGATCGCGGACTCGCTCGCCAACGGCGCGGTCCTCTTCCAACATTCCAACGGTGAGGAGCAGAACATCCTCAAAGTCGATCACTCGCTCTTGCCGTTTAAGCGTCTCATATGCGTCATAGACCTTGGCAATTTCGGCAAAATTCTCGCGATCCGACTTTCCATTAGGGATGCGGAGCGTTCTCCCTGCTGTGATCGCCGCGTCAACGTAAAGATCGGCTCCATATTCGCCGGCCTTTGCCCATTCGATCTCACTAGAAATTTCGCGAAGTGTTGTGGCGCCAGGGGCCAAGAAGGTATCGCTGCGGCCCATCGCCTCTGACATAAAGCCAGCTTTACTCGTTAATAGTTTTGGGAAGGCGCCACCAAAGGAGTAGGGCCAGAAGTACATCAACTGCTTCAGAGCTGCTGAGTGGAAGGTTCGTGCGCTGACATTAGGTACGCCCAAGGCGCGAAGTCGTGCGCGCATCTCACCAGCAGCGCGAGCAGTGAATGTGAGTGCCAGCGTCTTACTCTGATCAGTGACCCCTGCTTCAATCGCATAGGCGATGCGATGGGTAATAACTCTCGTCTTACCTGTTCCTGCGCCAGCGATGATTGAGACCGGCCCTCTTATCGCCTTAACTGCCTCCTGCTGCTCGGGATCGAGTCCATGCAAGATCTCCTCTAACTTCATCTCTTCGAACTACTTTCGCCAAGATTCAAGCGTCTGGGCACTCTCAATGGATTCAAAGGTTGGACGGGAGCTACCATCTGCAAGCGGTACAAGGTTGTACCAAGATTCGATCATCGCTCGTGCCACGCTGATCTTCGGAGGCAAGAGAAGTTCGCCTGCTTGGATCTCTTCAATGATGGAGTCACGATCAAACCAGCGAATCTCTTCGATCTCTTCGCCATCGGGTCTAGCGTTCTCTGGATCAACGATCGTTGCTTCAAAGGCGATCATGAGTGATGCCGGGAAAGGCCACGGCTGCGATCCAAGATACTTCACATCACTGACCAGCACGCCAGCTTCTTCAGCGACTTCGCGCGAGACACATTGTTCGAAGGATTCACCCGTCTCAACAAATCCTGCAAAGGTGGAGAAGCGGTGTTCGGGCCAGACTTTCTGATGACCAAGCAGGATGCGATCGTGTTCATCTTTTACTAAGACGATAATCGCTGGGTCTGTCCGTGGGTAATGCTGTGTGCTGCACTGCGGGCACTCTCGAATTGACCCACCAAGAGCTGGCGCAGTTCGCGCACCACATTGTGAACAATGCGGATGCTTGCGATGCCAGTTCGCTAGACCTTGCGAGTGAACAGCCAATCCGATCTGAAGATCATCAAGTGCGCCACCAATCTCACGGAGCGTCTTGTAATTCTCGGCCTCACCACTGATCTGCGGCGACATAAAGAGGAAGTACGGTTGATTGCCATCTAGGCCAAGGAAGAACTCATCGCCATTATCTGGCGCTTCAAAGCTCTTCAGGAAACGGAGTGCGGATGTAGCAGGATCGATGAGGAACTTTTCGCCATCAAAGTGAATGACACGAGCTCTCTCCCAGAGCGCCTCCAAGGCGATCGGATCTTTGCGAAGGTGTTCGGCACGATCGACTCGGCTTCGGGCGAGCGGCAGATTGAGAATCTTCATGAACTCCCCCAATCGTGGCGCCAGCTACGCGGGCTGGCCTGAGATTTTCGGGCAAGCGCGCAGGAGGCGACCCTACTAGCCTTGGACTATGAAGGTCATCTCATGGAATCTGCTCCATGGGCAACCGCTGCCACCCCCATCAACGCCACTTCCGGCCAAAGAGGCAACGCACCTGCTGAAAGTAGCCGGTCAGCAACTCGCCGAATTGGGCGTTGAACTCCTTGGCCTTCAGGAAGTCGATGCGGATCAACCTCGCTCGACCAACCTTTCACAGGTAAAGATAATGGCCGATGCAATGGGTGCCGAACACTGGGCCTTTGCGCCAGCGATCATGGGTACGCC
>DAINQZ010000003.1:35866-56433 GCA_036742235.1 Candidatus Nanopelagicaceae bacterium
TAGACCGCTAGCTGAATTGCAGCCTCGGCCAACTCATCTCCAGATTTTGCTCGGCCTGTCTTCCAGTCGATGACCTCATAACGACCATCATCGCCCTTATAAATAGCGTCAATACGGCCCTTAAGAACCGTGCCATCAAGGGTGGTCTCAAAGCCCATCTCTACAGCGATAGGTCTACGCGGTGCCCACTCTGATGCGAGCCACTTATCTTGCAACTCCTTTAGCGGCAGATCGAGGGGTGTGGCTGGATCGAAGAATGAATCGTCGAAGAGTGTAGAGATTTCAAAGTAACGTTCGAGCCATTCGTGGAATTGAGTTCCTCGCTCGGCAAATGGATTACTTGGATTCGGCATCGGTCTGCGAATGGAGAGTGCGAGTTGTTCAGGATCGCTCTTAAGTACCACCAAGGTTGATACCGAGAGGCGATCTGGAAGGTAGATTGGTTGACCAACTCTTCGACGAGCGATCTCTTCAATAATCATTCGAGCATCATCAAGGTTCTTCTGCAGATCGAGATTCTCACTCTCAGCTTGAGTGGTGAGATCGATTGGCTTGGAACCGTCAACTAAGTGAGCACTTGCCTGAATTCTTGCCATCTTTGGTGAAAGCGCAGGCCACTGCCCGGTGCGCGGATTGGCGATTACTGGATTGACTCCATCCTTATCTTCTGCATCTTCAAGAATTGCATCTGGGTTTGTTGCAAGGAGATGCTCCTTTACCCAGTGGTAGATCTCAGAGAGCCCCTTCTCGCGCGTACCATCCCGATAGATCGAAGCAGTTGCAATAGCTGAGTGTCTGGCACGAGTAAAGGCGACGTAAGCCAACCGGAACTCTTCCTCTAATCGGAGCGCCTTCCATGAATCATCAAATTTCTTGAGCGATGTAGCAACCTCAGAGGCTTTAGGGGCTCGATCTGGTGTCGATGGTGTTGCGGGGAATTCATAAGAGAAACCAAATTGATCGGCGTCGGCGCGAAGATCGAGTGGGATCGAACCAGAGTTCTTAAGCCAACTCTCACTCTTCTTTCCCTCGCTTGGGAAGTTTCCCTTCACTAGCCCTGGGATCGCGATGTGATCCCACTCCCCGCCCTTAGCTCCGTGGATGGTGAGTATTTGGATCGCTCGGTTAGAGACAGTGATTGATGCTGGTTTGAGGCCGCCTTCGCGTTTATCTGCCACATCGAGCCAATTGAGGAAGGTAGGCAAGGTGCCACCATTGCGCTGGAAGTGTGCTGCCTCATCCATAAAGGAGTCGAGATGCCTGCGACCGGTCTCCCAGCCACTTCGCACAAGTAACTCGGTATCGAGGCGGAGGAATCGCTCTGCTTCAACAAGAATGTCGGTGATCGATCCATGTAACTGGCGGCGAAGAGCAGCGAGCTCTGTTGCAAACTCAACGAGTCGCGCGTAACCAACAGCTGAGAAGTTCTCACGTGGCGCTTCAGCGATCTGATCGAGCGCTTCAATAATTGATCCAATTGCAAAATCATCATTCTCAAGTGAGATGATCTCACCACTCTCTAAGATCTCTTCGAGGCGGCGCGACTTTCCCTCTTTTGATCCCTCAGTAATCTTTCGCGCATATCGCCCGAGCGCCATCAGATCACGTGGACCGAGCGCAAGCCGCGGACCAACCAGTAGCCGTGCGAGTGAGGTACCAGCATCAGGGAATGTCAGTGCACGAAGAAGAGCGATGATCTCGGCAACTTCGGGTACGTGAATGAGTCCACCGAGGCCAACGACTTCTACTGGCAAGTTCTTCTCGAGGAGTGCCGCTTCGATCTCTGGGATATATGACTTTGCCCGGATTAGAACTGCAAAACTAGAGCGATCAGCTTCAGGCTGATCAATTCGAGCAGGATCGTTCCATAATTTCTCAAAACGTTCGGCGATAGCCAAGGCCTCTTCGCGTGCAGTGAGATAACGTCCAGCAACGAGCTCACCGACGCCGGCCTTTTTGCTAAGTGCGAGGCGATCAACCTGACGCACTCTGCCCTGAGCGCTCGATCGAACTGAGATCTGATCGATGATCTGGTTGGCAAAATCTAAGATCACACGATCATTGCGCCACGAAGTTAATAGCGTGAACTTCTCACAATGAGAGGTATCAAGATCGTCTAGGAAATCACCGGCAAAGCGTTGGAGGGTGTCGGCCGAAGCTCCACGCCACCCGTAAATAGCCTGTTGTGGATCCCCAACCGCAGTGATGGCAAAGGGATCGCCTGGGGCGCTCTTAAAGAGGGCAGAGAGAAAACGGATCTGGGAGGCGGATGTATCTTGATACTCATCGAGGAGAACGACCTTGTACTTTGCCCGCTCGGCGAGCGCGACATCATCAATGGATGAGACCAAGGTTGCGGCGAGGCTCATATGGTCATCAAAGGTCAAGAGCGCCTCATCGCGTCGCTTCTTATCGGCGATCTCAACCATAGGCAAGATGGATAAGCGCTCTTGTGCAACCGAGATCGCTTTCGTGACATCTGCATTGTTCTTCGCTAGATCGATCGTCGCAAATTTTTCTAGAAGTGCTTCAGTAGCATCGCGAACCTCTTGCAGGGTTCGATTATGTTCGGCGATCTGCGATGAGAGCGAGATAATCGCATCGACCACTGTATTTGGGGATTTATCGATGGGATGGAGCGTGCGTGGGAACTCGGCAACGATCTCACTAAAGAGTTGCCATGCCGCAGCTTCACCCAACGGCTCAATCTCTGCATCGATACCTAAGCGAATGCCATGTTGTGAGAGAACTCTTCCTGCATACGAGTGGTAGGTCGAGATATCGACGGCGATTTCAAGTGGGCCATAGGCGTCACTTGGCAACATATTTGCTTTACGGAGCTGGCGAAGGCGCTTCTGGATACGGGAAGTTAACTCCCCCGCTGCCTTTCGGGTAAATGTCAGACCAAGAATCTCACTTGGTGCGACGACGCCATTGGCAACTAACCAGAGTACTCGTTGAGTCATCGTCTCGGTCTTACCCGAACCAGCTCCCGCGATAACAACGGCTGGTCCCCAGTGTCTGGATCCAATGATCGCCGCTTGCTCATCTGTTGGAGGAATGAAGGTTCCGCCAACTCGAGCAAGGCCTTCGGCAATCTGAAGTGGAGTGATCTCTTCACGTAACTGGATTACGCCGTCAATGATTCTCGCATTACTCATCTGGTCACTCATCGAGGACGCTCCTTCCCGCACTTTGAATCGGGCAGAGCGAGGCTACGGCGCAACTCCCACAGCGTTTATTGGCTCGGGCGGTGAAGGTTGCTGCTGCCATACCTTCGGCGATCGAGGCGATATCAGCCTCCACCTCAGCGCGATCAATAGGTGGTTGTGGTTGTGACTCATTCTTCGCCGTCGTCTTTGCGAGGAAGAGAAGTTCGGCGCCGCCCGTCTCGGTGATCTCGGTAATCCGGGCCTCATCTTCTGGCAAATAGAAACCATCATGGAGCACAGCGAGTTGATAAGCCTTCAATTGGCGATGCTCGAGCGTCTCGGTTTCAGTAGCGAAGGTCTTTCCGGTCTTTAGGTCAACAATATGAAGTGCAGTTCCGTCAGCGCTCATCTCGAGTCGATCTACTTGACCTCTGATAACTGCGCGGCCTACTCGAACGAAGAAATCTTTCTCAGCTGCAACAAGCACACGATCATTCTTCTCACTCCATGCGAAGAATCGGCGGAGCATCTCGGATGCACTCTTAAGTTGTGAGCTCTTGTACCAGCCGACATTCTGGTCGACGATCGACCAGGCGTTACTGAGAGATTCGATCGCACGCTCTGCCGTGAGATCAGGATCTTTCATCACGAGCGCCGCGAGAGCATGAATAGCAACACCGAGGAGCTGAGCGGTTGAGTCGCCATCTTTGGCGCCACTCTTCTCAAGGAACCATTTCAAACCACAATCGACGAAGTTTTGCAGACTACTTGGTGAGATATAGATATCTTCATCAGGGGTGTTGAGTGCAAGATCGGTGCTGATCTCGCGCATTCCCAACCAATTGCTTGGATCTGCGCTTCGCACTCCAGCATCAGCCAAGGTTCGAAGAAGTGATGCGGAGAACTCCTTCGTAGCTAGATCACTCTCATCGTTCATGAGATCGCGGCGAAGGGTGGCAACGAGTGCTTGTTGAGTAATCGCTCGCTCTGGCGTAACGATCTCGGCATCTTCGGAGGAGGCGCCGTGAATGTAATCGTAGATCTCTTCAAAGTAGCGAGATGGGTATGAGTCCTCTTCTTGAGAAGCGGTGAGAATAAGCCTGGTTTTGGCTCGTGTGAGCGCCACATGAAGGAGGCGTCGTTCATCTTCAATCAGTCCAGAACTTGTACTTGCTGCGATCTGATCACGAGCGGTTAATCCGGTCCGTACCGCTTCAACTAATCGTTCAGAGCCAAGGAGCGAACCACGTTCAGCCAGATTTGGCCAACTACCCTCTTGAAGACCAGCGACTGCAACGAGATCCCATTCCTGCCCTTTCGCCGAGTGAACGGTCGTCAGAGTGACAACTTCTTCACGCTGAGCGCGATATGAGATGGCATCGCTAAGGATTCGCTCTTGCACGAGTTGGTCGATAAAGAGTTGTGGGGTTGAGTGGGCCATGCGATCAGAGAAGCGGCGCGCAGATTCAAAGAGTTGGATGACAGAATCAAGATCGCGATCCGCTGCGGCGCCACGTGATCCACCGGCGAGTGCTCGTGATCTCCAGAGTGCGGGAATCGGTTGACCTTCGTAGTTTTTGGCGTTTGACCAGATCGCCCATAAGAGTTCGGTGAGATCATTACGAACCTTACGACCAGCACGTAAGAGATCACGTAGGCGCACGAGCGGAAGAATCTGATGATCTTCGACCTCGCTGATGGGATCAGTGATCGCATCGATCATCATCTGAGTCGTTGAACGAAGATCACCCTCTCTTCGAGCCTTACTTAATGTGAGGCGAATCTGTCGAAGAGTGATCGAATCCGCACCACCGAATTCAGTGAGAAGTAGCTCTTCAATCTTTGGCCAATGCGATGTTGTGAGCAAGGATGGATCGATAATGAGTTGAGCGATATCAAGAATCGGCCTCACCGCAGGGTTATCTGCGAGAGCTGCGGCCTGCGAATCGATGGTGAGTGGAATGCCACTCTGCGCGCAGGCACGTTGAATCGCACTGACTTGATCCCCCGGGGTGCGAACCAGGATCGCCATCTCAGACCATGGCAGGCCATCTTCTAAGTGAGCGCGACGTAATTGGTAGGCGATATGGCTCGCTGCAGCCGATTGGTTAGCAAACTTGCCGATATCAATACCTTTTTTGTGATCCGTGCGATCGGCGGGATCGACTTTATCCCCCTGATTTTCAATGTTTTTACGGGCTCTCGCTGGGTTCTGGGATCTAAATCCTGCGGCAATCTCAGCTCCAAGTTCGCTGATCGAAGCGCTGCTTCGGTAGCGAGTTGTGAGGGTGAGGGTTGTGCCCACATAACTCTTTACCCAGGCGGTAACTCCATCTGGATCTGCACCACGGAAACGTCCAACTGCGGAATCTGGATCAAGGAAGAGGAGGAGCTCTGGGATTTCAAGGAGTGCGAGAAGCTCGCGCTGGGATCGGTCGCTCTCTTGGAATTCATCAATCATCACGACCTTAAAGCGGTTGCGGTAGAGAGTGAGAAGTTCGGGGTCGCTCTTTAACCGATCGATCGCTTCTACGATAACAGAAGATGGATCGATCCGGATCGGTGAATCTGTGACCGTTCGATTTCGAAGTTGCATTGAGTTGTAATAGGAGGCCCAGAACCTGGCGCCACCATCCCAATACGGTTCGCGTAACTCTGCCCCCAACTTCTGGAGATCTTTCGCTGTCAATCCAAGTTCGGTTGCGCGCGAGATGAGATCGCGAACTTCGCGGATAAATCCTCGAGTCTTCTGCGCCTCTTCAAGATCTGCGTGCCAAGGAATCTTTGCACCATCGTTTTGAAGGAGATCTTTGATGTAGGCATCTTGTTCGGCGCCTGAGATCAAGATGTACGAAGGATCTTCAGGACGTAATTTCTCGTTGAGAATAGAGAAAGCGAGCGAGTGGAATGTGCGAGCAAGTGCTTCAAAAGAGGTCGATCCTGATGCTTGTGCAATCTCATCTCGAAGATCAGATGCGCTCTCTCGACCATAGGTGAGAATTAAAAGTGAGGATGGATCTAATCCATTGTGAACGCGATCGATTGCGGCACGAATAAGAGTCGAACTCTTTCCACTTCCGGGACCACCATAAACTGCGACGCGACCTCGTGCTGCGAGGACGGCATCTTGTGAGGCATCGGGTTGGAGCGTCTTCGTGCGAATAGGACGGCGAAGGAGGGTGAGTGTGGGATCGCTCCCCTGCTTCTGTGCCATAGCCCCTATCTAAGCGAATAGGGCTGACATCCAAGCGCTACGGCGCGGATATCAGCCCTAAATGGCTTACTTCACTTCAGGTTTAGTTATCGACGTTCTGGTTGGTGCGCTTATTACGCGAGGTTAGGCGACCACGCTCGTTCTGGTCCAAGATCACCTTACGGACACGAACGTGCTTTGGAGTAACTTCCACGCACTCATCTTCGCGACAGAATTCAAGTGCCTGCTCCATGTTGAGTAGACGAGGCGGAATGATCTTTTCAGCATCATCGGCGCCAGATGAACGCATATTGGTGAGCTTCTTTTCGCGAACGATATTGACATCCATATCTTCGGTACGAGAGTTCTCGCCACAGACCATACCTTCGTAGACCTCGGTGCCGACTTCAAGGAAGATCGTTCCGCGCTCTTGAATGCCACCAACTGCATATGCAGTGATAACTCCGCGACGATCAGCAACAAGTGATCCGCTGATACGCGTACGGATCTCGCCATGCCAATTCTCGTAACCATCGAAGACGTGGTGAAGAAGTCCGGTTCCGCGAGTTTCAGTAAGGAACTCGGTACGGAATCCGATGAGGCCACGTGATGGAACCTTGTAATCCATGCGGATCCAGCCGGTGCCATGGTTAACCATCTGCTCCATGCGACCCTTGCGAAGTGCCATGAGCTGTGTGACAACTCCGAGGAACTCATCTGGAATATCGATAGTGAGACGTTCCATTGGCTCTTGCAGCTTGCCATCGACAGTCTTCACAACTACCTGTGGCTTTCCAACAGTAAGTTCGAAACCTTCACGGCGCATGATCTCAACGAGAACTGCGAGCTGAAGTTCGCCTCGCCCTTGAACTTCCCATGTATCTGGGCGGTCAGTATTTACAACGCGAAGTGAGACGTTACCGATCAACTCTGCATCGAGACGGTTCTTCACCTGGCGCGCAGTTAAGAGCTTTCCTTCTTGGCCTGCAAGCGGAGAGGTATTGATACCAATGGTCATAGAGATCGATGGCTCATCAACGATGATCGGAGGAAGCGCATGTGGGCGTTCTAGATCAGCGAGAGTCTCACCGAGGGTAATAGTCTCGATACCGGCGATCGCCACAATATCTCCAGGGCCAGCTTGTGTAGCAGGTACGCGCTCAAGGCCATTGGTGATGAGGAGTTCAGAGATCTTCACTCGCTCACTTGATCCATCTGCCTTCATCCACATGACAGTCTCACCCTTTTTGATGACACCTTCACGGATACGACAAAGTGCGAGACGACCGAGATATGGCGAACTATCTAAGTTCGTCACGTGTGCTTGAAGCGGTGCATCCTCGTGATAGGTAGGAGCTGGAATAGTTTTGAAGATGACATCAAAGAGCGCATCAAGATTTGGAAGATCTGGCATCTCGCCATTGCCAGGGCGATTCATAGAAGCGCGCCCAGCCTTTGCAGATGCATAGACGATTGGGAATTCAATCTGCTCTTCAGTCGCATCGAGATCTAAGAAGAGACCGTATGCCTCATCCACAACCTCTGGAATACGTGAGTCTGGGCGGTCAACCTTATTGATAACCAAAATAACTGGGAGGTTCTTGCTCAGCGCCTTGCGAAGTACGAAGCGAGTCTGAGGAAGTGGACCTTCAGATGCATCCACGAGCAAGATCACGCCATCGACCATTTCAAGTCCGCGCTCTACTTCGCCACCGAAGTCGGCGTGGCCTGGAGTATCGATGATGTTAACGGTCTGAGATCCACGCAAGATCGATGTGTTCTTGGCAAGGATGGTAATTCCCTTTTCGCGTTCGAGATCCATCGAGTCCATGACGCGGTCGCGGTTCTCGCCCTCTTTCTGGTGTTCAGAGAATGCACCAGATTGTGTGAGCATCGCATCAACAAGGGTCGTCTTGCCATGGTCAACGTGGGCAATAATCGCCACATTTCGCAGGTCATCGCGCTTCTTGAGTTCGCCAGTTATGTAAGGGCTCTTCTCGTATTTGATCTTAGACGTGTTAGACATGTTAGACATGTTAGACATTGAACCTAAATTCCACTACATCACCATCGGCCATTACATACTCTTTACCTTCTATACGGACTTTTCCGCGAGCACGGGCCTCTGTCATTGAACCTGCTTCGAGCAAATCACCAAAGGCCACAATTTCAGCCTTGATGAAACCTTTTTGGAAATCGGTGTGAATCACACCCGCCGCAGCTGGTGCGGTATCCCCCTTATGAATTGTCCACGCACGCGACTCTTTCGGGCCGGCGGTGAGATATGTCTGAAGTCCGAGAGTTTCAAAACCGACGCGAGCAAGAGTTGCAAGGCCTGGCTCATCCATCCCGATCTCTTTCAAGAGTTCGAGCGCATCTGCATCATCGAGTTCGGCGAGTTCGGCTTCGGTCTTCGCGTCGAGGAAGATCGCCTCAGCCGGAGCAACGAGCGCTTGCAATTGTGAACGAAGTGCAGCATCTCCGAGTTCGGATGCATCGACATTGAAGACATAGAGGAATGGTTTCGTTGTCATCAATTGAAGTTCGGCGATCGCAGCTAGATCGACCTTTGACCCGGCGAGCAACTTTCCATCATTCAAAACTTTTTGTGCCTCTTTTACCGCTTCGATAACGGCGGCTTTCTCCTTGTTGATGCGGGCTTCCTTCTCTAATCGTGGAAGGGCCTTCTCAATTGTCTGGAGGTCAGCGAGCGCAAGCTCGGTATTGATCACTTCAATATCTGATGCTGGGTCGACGAAGTTCGCGGTACGTTCACCTTCGCGCGTGACATTCTCATCCTTGAATACGCGGATGACCTGACAGATCGCATCGGTCTCGCGGATATTTGCTAAGAATTTATTGCCAAGGCCTGCACCTTCAGAGGCACCCTTGACGATGCCGGCGATATCTACAAAGGAGACTGCGGCCGGAAGAATCTTCTCGGATCCAAAGATCGTGGCCAACTGGGCGAGGCGAGGATCTGGTACCCCGACGACCCCAACATTGGGTTCGATCGTTGCGAAGGGGTAGTTCGCCGCCAAGACGTTGTTCTTGGTCAAGGCGTTAAAAAGGGTCGACTTTCCCACATTGGGCAGTCCGACGATTCCGATTGAGAGGCTCACGAGGAGTAGAGCCTACGGTGCTTTGTCAGTCTTCCCTGCCAAGATGAGGCTATGAGCCCAGTGATATCTATCCTTCTCGCCTTTGGCACGCTTATTCTCGGCCTCCTCGCTGGTTTTTCCGCTGGCCGACGCACCTCGTCGGGGCTTGCAGGTCAATTAGCGACCGAGAAGAGCAGATCCGAACTCCTCACTTCACAACTTCAGAGCCTTCGCGCCGAGAATGAGGATAAGACCAGACTCGATCAATCTCTCAAAGAGGTCAGGCAGACGATCGCCACTCTGACTGCGCAGGCACAAGATGCTGAAGTAAAACGAGCGAGCGCCGAAGCATCGATCAAAAGCACCATCGAGACGATGAAGAATGGCAATGAGCACCTTCTGCGTGAGACGACCAAGCTTGCAGGTGCGCTCTCAAATTCACAGAGCCGAGGCAAGTATGGCGAGGCCCAACTCGAGATGATCTTAGAGTCCTCTGGTCTGCTGGAAGGTATCCACTTCTTCAAGCAAGATACTCGCACCTCTGCGGTTGCCAATTCGGCTCGTCCAGATATTCGCATCGCTATCCCGGGTGGCTCTGAGATCTTTATCGACTCAAAGTTCCCCTTCGATCGATTCCTCGAGGCAGTTGGTGAATCAGATCCAGCACTTCGTCGATCACTGATGGAGTCTCATGCTAAAGATCTCTTGGGCCATGTCAACGATCTCGCCAAGAAGGGTTATCAGAACGAGGGCAACTCCCCCGACTATGTAGTGCTCTTCGCTCCCTTTGAATCGATTTTGAGTGAGGCGCTAGAGGTTGATCCACAACTTCTCCATAAAGCCTTTGAGAAGGGCATCACGATTGCGACGCCAACAACGATGATGGCGCTCCTTCGCACCGTTGCTTATGTATTTAGCCAATCCGATATGGCACGCAATGCCTCAAAGATCACCGAACTCGCAGGCGATCTCCTTAAGCGGATCAGTCGCGTACATACCAAGATCGCTACTCTCGGTAAGAGCATTAAGAGTTCAGAGCGAGCATTTAACGACCTCGTTCAATCCGCTGAAGAGAATATGCTCCGCCCCGCTCGCAAGATGGTCGCTCTCGGAGTACCAACCCCAGCAAAGATTGGCACTCTCGATGAGGTTGAAGATGATCTACGCACAATTAAGAGTAAGCAGCTAGAACTCTCAGAGTTCGATGGCGAGGATATTGATGAGATCGAGGATGGTTTAGAGGATAATGAGTAATGTGAATATGAGTGCGAAATCAAAGCTTCCCTCGATCGATCAGATCAAGAAGCCGATCAAAGGCCCTGGCCTCACAGCTCCGGGCATCATCATTCTTCAAGCCCTCTTCATTCTCATTGTTGAGACCTTTGAGTATGCAATCGGAAAGATCGGCACACTTACTGGCATCGCTCTCTTGCTCTCGATCGCAGGTGGCATCTACCTCGGTCGCAAAGGTACTGAGTTCATCAACGCGGTAAACCCACCGCTCGCCCTCTTCTGCGCCACTGTGATCGTGCTCTGCACCTTGGGTGGTGTTGGACTGCATATTGCACGTCTTGGTTTGGATCTTGTGACAACTCTTGCCGCACTCGCGCCCTATCTCGCTATCGGCGCACTAGTCTCGTGGGGAAATTACATCCTGAAGAGCCGCGCAGCTCGCGCTGCATAAAAAGAGTAAGCGAAAGCGTTACTTACCAGCTGCCTTCAAATCTTTACGAAGCTCTGGTGGCAAGGCAAAGAGGAGATGTTCCTCCATCGCTGTCACAGTCTCAACATCGGCATAGCCACGGCGAGCTAACTCTTTCAAGAGATCCTCGACTAAAATTTCAGGAACTGAGGCTCCACTACTGACGCCGATGGTCTCAACGCCATCAAACCATTCATCTTTAACCTCTGCGGCGTAATCGATGAGGTAGCCAGCGCGTGCGCCATACTCCTTCGCCACTTCAACCAGTCGAACTGAGTTCGATGAATTAGTTGAACCAACGACGAGAACGAGATCTGCGAGTGGTGCGATCTGCTTAATAGCGACCTGGCGATTCTGTGTTGCATAACAGATGTCATCAGATGGTGGGTCCATCAAATTTGGGAAGCGCTGCTTCAGTGCAGCAACGGTCTCAAGTGTCTCATCGACAGAGAGTGTGGTCTGTGAGAGCCAGGCGACGCGTGATTCATCACGAACCTGTAGATCGTTAATGCCATCTAGGCCATCGACGAGTTGAACATAATTTGGGGCTTCACCCGCAGTTCCTTCAACCTCTTCATGACCTTCGTGGCCAATCAATAAGATATCGAGATCCTCTTCGGCGAAGCGTCGCACCTCATGGTGGACCTTGGTAACGAGTGGGCAGGTGGCGTCAATAGTCTTGAGTTGGCGAGCAGCAGCCTCTTCATGCACGGCGGGCGATACACCGTGAGCCGAGAAGACAACCGTTGCGCCCTCTGGCACATCCTTCGTCTCTTCTACAAAGATTGCGCCACGTGCCTCGAGTGTTGAGACCACATGCTTGTTGTGAACGATCTGCTTGCGGACGTAGACCGGGGCGCCGTAGAGGTCGAGCGCCTTCTCAACGGCGATGACGGCACGATCGACACCTGCGCAATACCCGCGCGGTGCAGCTAAGAGAACACGCTTACCCATGGTCCCTAGCCTATTAGAGTTCGCTCATGCTCGAGAACTCAGCGCAGGAACCCCTTCCGGTTCGTGTCATCTCTGAGGCGATCGGCGATTACCTGAGCAAGTTAGGCCCAGTCTGGATCGAAGGCGAACTCTCAGAGGTCACCGTCCGGCCAGGGGCACAGATGGTCTTCATGCGCCTTCGAGATACCAGCGCTGATATGAGCCTTTCGATTATGTGCCATAAGTCAGTCCTTGAAGCGGTCAATCCATTGCCAGCAAATGCCCGAGTGGTGATGTACTCAAAGGTCTCTTGGTATGGAAAGAGTGGATCACTCTCCATGAACGTTAAGGAGATTAGGCAGGTCGGAGTCGGCGAACTCCTAGCTCGATTAGAAGAGCTGAAGAGCAAACTCGCAGCCGAAGGACTCTTCGCTGCTGATCGCAAACAAGACCTACCATTTCTACCCAATGTCGTCGGCCTGATCTGTGGGCGCAACTCCGATGCCGAACGCGATGTCGTTGAGAATGCGAAACGTCGTTGGCCAGCCGTCCGATTTGAGATCCGTGAAGTTGCGGTTCAAGGCGCTGCCGCCGTCACTGAAGTCTCACAGGCGCTACGCGAGTTGGATGCGGATCCAGATGTAGATGTCATCATCATTACTCGTGGTGGCGGATCGTTTGAAGATCTCCTCCCCTTCAGCGATGAGATGCTCGTTCGTTTGGTATCCGATGCGTCGACCCCGATCGTCAGCGCCATCGGCCACGAGAAGGATGCGCCACTTCTCGATCTCGTTGCAGATTGGCGCGCATCTACTCCGACCGATGCCGGCAAGCGAGTTGTTCCGGATCTGATGGAGGAGCTCACGAAGATCACCCATCTCCAAGAGCGTTCGCTGAGATATCTGAAAAATATGTTGACCTCTGAGATGGGCAGTATCGCTGCGATCAGAACCCGACCAATCTTTAAGGATCCCTACACAATCATCACATCTCGAGCCGAACAGGTCGGAAATCTCCACACTCGCGCACATCGTGCGATGGAGGCTGAGTTGGCTATTGGGCGTGAAGACCTTGACTCCCTCAAAGCGCAGTTAAGAACGCTCTCTCCCCAATCCACCCTGGATCGCGGTTATGCCGTCGTCCTCACAGATCAGGGTGAGATCGTTCGCAAAGCCTCCGCTCTCAAGGCTGGCGATCACATCAGTATCAAAGTTGCCGAAGGTGTGGTCGCTGCCACAACTGATGCCGCCCTCTAGCGCAGATGAAGGAGTAGATTTAACGTCATGGCCGAGAAGAAGCTTTCCTATGAAGAGGCTCGTGATGAGCTCGCTGATGTCGTCGCTGAACTCGAATCTGGCCAATCCTCCCTAGAAGATTCACTCAAACTCTGGGAACGTGGTGAGTTGCTCGCCAAGATCTGCCAAGAGTGGCTCGATGGCGCAAAGGCAAAGTTAGATGCTGCAAAGGCCAGCAGTAAAACCGGTGAGAAAGATGCCTGAGTTCATCTTTGAAGATTTACTCCCGCTAGGCCCTGATACAACTGAGTATCGATTGATCTCGAAAGAGGGAGTCTCTACCTTCACGGCGAACGGTCAAGAATTTCTTACCATCACACCTGAAGCGATCACAGAACTTACATCCGCTGCGATCCACGATATCTCGCATTACCTGCGCGATGAGCATCTTGAACAATTAGCAAAGATCATGACCGATCCAGAAGCTTCACCTAATGACCGGTTCGTCGCTCTCGACTTGCTCAAGAACGCAAATATTTCTGCTGGTGGAATATTGCCAATGTGCCAAGACACCGGCACGGCGCTTGTTATGGGCAAGAAGGGTCAACGTGTCCAGACCACAGAGAAGGATGAGATCTCAATCTCTCGTGGCGTCTACGACTCCTACACTCAACTCAACCTTCGCTACTCACAGATGGCCGCTGTAACGACATGGGAAGAGAAGAACACGGGAAATAATCTTCCAGCTCAGATCGAGGTCTACTCGGACTCTGATCATCCAGATGAGTACAACTTCCTCTTTATTGCCAAGGGTGGTGGGAGCGCGAATAAATCCTTCCTCTATCAAGAGACGAAAGCAGTGCTCAACCCAACATCGTTTATGCGCTGGCTCGATGAGAAACTTCGCTCACTTGGCACAGCTGCCTGCCCGCCGTACCACCTCGCCATTGTTATCGGTGGAACGAGCGCCGAGCAGACCGTGAAGACTGCAAAGTTAGCCTCGACCCATTACTTAGATTCCCTTCCAACCACCGGAAGCGCTCAGACAGGCCGCGGCTTTAGAGATCTCGACCTTGAAAAAGAAGTCCTCGAACTCACTCGCACTCTAGGTATTGGCGCTCAATTCGGCGGAAAGTACTTCTGCCATGATGTTCGAGTAGTACGCCTACCTCGCCACGGCGCATCCCTACCGATTGCAATCGCAGTCTCCTGTTCGGCCGATCGCCAGGCGAAGGGAAAGATCACCAAAGAGGGAGTCTTCCTCGAGAAGTTAGAGCGCGATCCAGCCCGATTCCTACCTGAAACTACCGATGTTCATCTCGATGACAACGTCGTGAAAATCAATCTTAATCAACCGATGTCCGATCTTCTAAAGATTCTCACCCAGTATCCGATTAAGACTCGGTTAGAACTCACCGGCACCATGGTCGTTGCGCGAGATCTCGCCCACGCCAAGCTCAAAGAGCTCTTGGATTCAGGGAAAGAACTCCCCCAATACTTCAAAGATCATGCCGTCTATTACGCAGGTCCAGCGAAGACGCCGGTCGGTTATGCATCTGGCTCATTTGGTCCAACAACTGCCGGTCGCATGGATTCCTATGTCGAACAATTCCAAGCAGCAGGCGGTTCGATGGTGATGCTCGCAAAGGGAAACCGTTCAAAGGCTGTTACCGATGCCTGCAAGAGCCATGGTGGCTTCTACCTTGGATCGATCGGTGGTCCTGCTGCCAGACTTGCGCAAGATTGCATCAAGAAAGTGGAAGTGCTCGACTATGCCGATCTGGGTATGGAGGCGGTCTGGAAGATCGACGTTGAGAACTTCCCAGCCTTTATCGTCGTTGACGACAAAGGAAATGATTTCTTCGCCGAGACGAGCAAGCCGCTGACTATTGGTCTAAAGCCTGCCGGCAATTAATTTTTAGTAGTTGCCGCTTCGACGGTGTTTAGCGAGCGCCACGCACGGAGTTCCGTAGCGGACACTGATATAGCGAAGTCCCCACTTGATCTGAGTAATCGGGTTAGTGCGCCAATCCATGGCGATCACTTCCATCTTGTCAGCGGGAAGCGCTTGCGCGATTCCATGCGCTCCACTTCGATGGTTATGGGCTTTAAAGTTCCAGTGGCTTTCGGCATTCCAGAGCGCATCTAGGCAGGCGACCTGAGATGAGTCCCACTTGTATGTAGCATCGATCAGAGTCTGGGCGACCTGCTGGGCGCCAGTCGGCGTCTTCGCCAATTCAACCTGAGCCGAAGCGAGCGCAACCAAAGACATCTGGTGGGCGCTGATGGCAGGAACCGTCCCTAGGTCAACAAGACCAGGAGAGAGTGGTGGATTGGTAGTCGAGACCGCCAAAGCTTGATCACCTGTCAGTGCCGTACCGGAGTTGGGTGAGGCGACGGGTGAGGAGTTTGGTAAGACAAGATCTCGGTGGAGTGAGACCTCAGCAAAAGTGGTATCGGTGATGGCCAAGATGGAGACCAAGAGGGCAGCTCCCAGGGCGATGGCAGATTTTCTCATCGGAAAATTCCAACGGTTATTCATGGTCGCGCTCCTTCCTGCTCAACTGGCAGGTTAAAGAGTTACATCCATGTGAATGATCGGCAAATTTAGCCTTGCGTAAAGGGGGATAAAGTTTTTACTCACAGTTTTGGGGCCTTGCAAAAGTGCAGGTCAGCCCCTAAAGAATGGCAAATGTCCGATTTGTCCTCTCAGCCATCTAAATCGGGCTTGAAGGGGCTTCGAAAAGTTTCAAGAATTGGGTCAAGCGTTGAAGTTGATCGGCTCTTCCAGCATCTCTGTGACGAGGGCGGCGATTGCCGACCGTTCGGACCGGGTCAAGGTGACGTGGGCGAAGAGTGAATGGCCCTTCAGTGATTCCACGACCGCCGCAATTCCATCGTGGCGACCAACCCGCAAGTTATCTCGCTGGGCGATGTCGTGGGTGAGAACGACTCGTGAGCCTTGGCCGATTCGAGAGAGGACGGTGAGCAGAACTCCTCGTTCGAGGGATTGCGCCTCATCGACGATGACAAAACTGTCGTGGAGTGAGCGACCTCGGATATGGGTCAAGGGCAGAACCTCGATCAGGCCGCGATCGATGATCTCATCAATCACACTCTGACTAACTAAAGCGCCCAAGGTATCGAATACCGCCTGAGCCCAAGGAGACATCTTTTCGCCTTCAGAACCTGGCAGGTAGCCGAGCTCTTGTCCACCAACGGCGTAGAGCGGTCTGAAAATGACAACTTTCTTATGATGGCGTCGCTCAAGGACAGCTTCAAGTCCGGCACAGAGAGCGAGCGCAGACTTTCCGGTTCCGGCACGACCTCCGAGTGAAACGATGCCAATCTCGTTATCAAGGAGGAGATCGAGGGCGACTCGCTGTTCGGCCGAACGGCCATGAAGTCCAAATGCAGATCGATCGCCACGAACTAATTGGATCCGCTTATCGGGTGTAACTCGAGCAAGCGCACTTCCCTTTTCAGAGTGAAGAACAAGGCCAGTATGGACTGGATACTCTTTGCCGAGCTCGTGTGCAGTTCGATCATTTTCATAGAGCGAATCAATCACAGTTCCACCGACATTAACTTCAACGATTCCGGTCCAGCCAGCACTTGATGCCAACTCAGCTCGATACTCCTCGGCTTCGACGCCACAGGAGGATGCCTTCACTCGAAGTGGAAGATCTTTGGTGACAAGAACGACTTCTCGTCCTTCGGCCATCAAATTCTTTGCGATCGCCAAGATACGAGTGTCATTTGAACCATCACGTAAGAATCCTGAAGGCAGCGATGAGACATCGGAGTGATTCATCTCGACCCGCATCGAACCGCCTTGGTCGTTAATATCGATCGACTCATCGAGGCGACCATGCTTTATGCGAATATCGTCGAGCATCCGAAGAGCCGACCGAGCAAAGTAGCCAAGTTCTGGATGGTCTCGCTTAGTCTCAAGCTCACCGATGACAACGATCGGGATGATGACTTCGTGCTCGGCAAAGCGGGCCAAGGCCGCGGGATCTGCCAGGAGAACGCTGGTATCTAATACATATGTCTTGCGACCTTTATGGCTTTTTGCTTGGGCCAAGGTGGGTATCTCGCATTTCCAGGCGCAGTATTCGGTTCCGGGGGAATCGGACTTATAGCCCAAAAGGTAGAACTCGCCAGGGCGCGTGGGTCGGCGACACGCAGTTAGAGGAAGTTAAATTTTGATGACGGTTGCAGTGCTGACAATCACTGACCGAACCGGCGGTGACGCTGGGCATAGGCCCGCAGGGCTCGCAAGAAATCTACTCGACGAAAATCTGGCCAATACGCTTCACAGAAGTAGAACTCGGAGTGGGCGGACTGCCAGAGTAAGAAGCCAGATAGGCGCTGCTCCCCCGACGTTCGAATCACGAGCTCGGGGTCGGGCATTCCCTTTGTATAGAGGTGCTTATCGATCTCATCGATTGTCAGATGCTCAGCGATTTCATCAGGGCTCTTATGATCATTAATTCCAGTTTTGATGTAGTCGCGAACGGCATCGACGATCTCTCGTCGTCCGCCATACCCAATCGCCACATTCACGACGATCTTTGAGCAACCCTTTGATTCCACCTCTGCTGCGGCAAGACGATCACGTAACCAGGGCGGTAGGAGATCGAGTGCACCAAGTGGGCGAATCTCCCACTTCTTCTGTGCGACCAAGTAATCAACTGCCCCGGCAATAATCTTTAAGAGCGCATCGAGCTCTTGTGCATCACGATTGAGATTATCGGTACTCAATAGCCAGAGAGTAATGATCGTGACATCGGCCTCTTCGCACCAATCAAGGAGTTCAACAATCTTCTCTGCGCCTTTTCGGTGGCCATCTTCGGGTCGGCCATAGTTAATCTTTGCCCAGCGACGATTGCCATCGAGGATGACTCCCACGTGATGCGGAGTCTGAGTTCGATCGAGTTGGCGTAGCAATCGCTTCTCGTAGAGGGGATAGATCAACGACTTGATCGCAGGTTTGATCTGATCGCGCAGAAGTCGTGATGCTATCGAGCTCGCCATGAGGTACTACTGCTTGGCAGTAAAGGCTGCGAATTCTGCGACTGCCCGACGATCAGCGACAAATGAGGCAACTGGGAATGTGCCTGCGAGCATGTAGAAGACTGCAGTTTTCAAGGGCTTGCGAACTGCAAAGCAGTAATTGAAGGTAACCAAGACGTAGACCATATAAGCAAAGCCGTGGACGACTGCGATCGCTCGAATCAGGTTAGGGACATTGTCATTGGTGGCAGTTAACTTGATAGGAAGGTAGACCAGCCAAAGGAGCAGCGACATCACTCCAGCTACATTTGCCATCAGGCGAAAACGTGAGAGTGCGCCAGCTCTGTTTGCTTTGAGGAGGTTCATAGATTCACTCTATCGCGCCTACTGACGGTACGGTTATAAAACGGGGCAAAGAGCACCAAGATCGCCATGAACCACCAGGTGATGACGTAGGCGATGTGCTGCCAATAGAAGCCGCCAATAGGGTTTATCAGCTGCGGAGCCGGAATGCGGCTGCCCTTAATGAGGTTCCCTGCAGCATCGCTCTCACTGAGTGCACTCACATACCCATCAAAAAGTTGGTAGTTACCAACGCCAGCGACAAGGGCGGGATCCAAACGCGAGAGGGTTGTGGCATCACCATTTGCATGATCCTCATTTTGATGGGGATAGAGCCGCCCGGTGACGGTGATGAGGTCAGAACGATCAGGTAGGGATTGGTCGTTGAGGCCGCGAACTACAAGGATGGCTCGATCACGAGAGAGTGCCATGAGACCAACTCTGAGATCCGCGCTCTTATTCGATGCGAGCACCTGTAACGGTGCATCATAAAACTTTACATATTTTCCGCTGAAAGTAACGAGGCGATTGTAAGCAGCATCCCGAAGGTTATGACCGGCAGCAGCAACGTTCTCTAGATTAATAACTGGCTTCTCTGGTTGAACCTTCGCTTGGTGTTGAACGGCTTGCGCGCGATGGAGTTGCCAGATTCCTAGCTCCGTGAAAGTGGCGCAGAGAATAAGGACGAAGAGGATCGAGCCAAACCTCTTGAGAAGTAGGGAGGGAGAACTCATTCGGTTGGGCGATCATCCTGTTGAGAATTGTCGAGCGCTTCCTGACGGCTCTGCATCCGCTTGTAACGCCGATAGAAACTCACGCAGAGCAATGTGACTGCCAGCGTTAGGAAGATCATGGTAAATGATCCGACTAGGCCAACATTAATGTTCTGCGTTGAATCGCTCATAGGTGAAGTATCCCTTATCTGGCGCAGAAGATCCTCAGCTGGCAAGGACTGGCTAGACTTCTCATATGCGCCGTGAAGATGATCCTTATCTCAGGCAGCGCTATGGCATCCCAGAACCCTCTCGATTCAAGAAGTGGTTCACTCCAGCTCTCATCCTTTTGATCGTGGGAGGAGCTTGGCTCGCCTGGTCGGCCAATCACTACAGCCGCCCCGAGATTCGATCGACTCTCATCTCCTTTACGGCCCTAGATAAGTCACATATGCAAGTTCGCTACTCGCTCACTTTTCGAAGCTCGGCTAAGGCCCATCTCTGCCAACTGGTTGCTAGAGACTATGCAGCAAATACCGTCGGTGAGATTACCGATCGCTTCCCCGCAGGGACTTTCACTCCAGTCACCCTGGTAAGCGTGATTCCTACACGCGTTGCCGCGGTGAATGCTGCGATTATCAGATGTGCCCTTGCTTGAGTTGAAGTAAAGTTCGTTCTCTTATGACACCTTCAGATTCACCTCAGACCTGGCTCACTCACGAGGCGGCAGATCGCCTACGTGCTGAACTTGCCGACCTTGAAGGTCCGCGTCGCGTTGATGTCGTCAAGAAGATTGAGGCTGCACGTGCCGAAGGTGATCTCAAAGAGAATGGTGGCTATCACGCAGCCAAGGATGAGCAGGGAAAGATTGAAGCCCGAATCCGTCAGTTAAAGCACATGCTTGAGAATGCACATATCGGTGAGCCGCCCGCTTCAGCCGATGGCATCATCGGTCAAGGCATGAAGGTAACGGTCGATTTGATGGGCGATGAAGTTGTCTTCTTGCTTGGCTCACGTGAGATCGCAGTTGATGATCTCGATGTCTATTCGGAGAAGTCACCGCTCGGTGGCGCGGTCCATGGGCAGAGCGTCGGTGCAACAGTGAGTTACACCGCCCCAAATGGCCGAGAGATCTCAGTGACCATTAAGGCAGCGGAGTACCTCTAACTACTTATTG
>DAINQZ010000004.1:0-46633 GCA_036742235.1 Candidatus Nanopelagicaceae bacterium
GGCCGAGAGATCTCAGTGACCATTAAGGCAGCGGAGTACCTCTAACTACTTATTGGTGTTCTTGTAACGCCTGACGCTTAACGGCACGAAGATCGCCATAATCAAAACCATGTACAACAGCGATGTCTGAATTGGATGCTGACTTGGGAAGGAGTTCTTCGTCGCGCCAAACATATTGTGGAAACCAAAGAGTTCGCGCACAGCAGCAACCATCGTTGAGACCGGGTTCCACTCAGCAACATATTGAAGTGGACGTGGCATCGATGTCGTTGATGCGAAGGCGTTCGATAGGAAGGTCAGCGGGAAGGTGAAGAGGAAGCTGATATTTGCGACAACTCGCGCATCCTTCGCGACTAACCCCGCAAAGATTCCGGCCCAGCTCAAGGCGTAACCAAAGAGCAAGAGCATCAAGAAGCCAAGAGCGATCTTGAGGAAGCCCGATGTTGGACGCCAGCCAACGATGTAGCCAGCGGTTCCCATGACTGCGATAACAACAATATTGAGCAGGCCATCACCAAGTGTTCGACCAGTGACAACGGCTGCACGTGAGATGGGAAGTGAACGGAATCGATCGATCAGACCCTTCTCCATATCCTGCGCCATGCCTTGGGCGGTCGCAGCGAGTGTGAAGGTCACGGTCTGGACGAAGATGCCAGGCATCAATAACTGCACATACCCACCCTTAATCCCCGCGCCAAGGCCAGCGAAGACATAGCGGAAGAGAAGGACAAACATTACGGGTTGAATTGTGTTGAAGATCAGCACTTCAGGGACTCGCGTCAACTGCAAGAGTTGGCGCTTCATGATGACGAGTGAATCGCTTAACGCTCTCATTTGCGGCCTCCCTTCTTGCCTTTACCGACTGGTTCGGTGGGCACCTCTTCGGCTGCGTGGCCAGTGAGTGACATAAAGACATCATCAAGTGATGGGCGCTTAAGTGCGATATCGAGTGGGTGAATCTTCGCGGTATCTAATTCACGTAAAAGTTCAACGAGAGATGCGCTTCCCTGCGAGACGGGAGTAGAAATCTTTCGAAGTCCGGCATCGACAGTAGATTGAGTCTTTCCGACTCGATCAGCAATCTCACGAGCAGCTGGGATATCACTTTCGGCAACGACGAGCTCGAGTCTTTCTCCCCCGACTTGAGTCTTTAATTGATCTGACGTCCCACGAGCAATCACCTTGCCACGATCGATCACTGCGATCTCATCTGCAAGTTGATCTGCCTCTTCTAAATATTGTGTTGTGAGAAGAAGTGTGACGCCTTCATCGACGAGCGCTTCGATCACCTTCCACATCTCCATACGCCCGCGTGGATCTAATCCGGTCGTTGGCTCATCCAGGAAGAGCACCTTTGGGCGGATGATCAAGGAGGCGGCGAGATCTAACCGGCGGCGCATACCGCCTGAGAATGTCTTAATGGGACGCTTGGCAGCATCGGTGAGTGCGAATTGTTCGAGGAGTTCTTTTGCGCGAGCGTTCGCAGCCGATGAACTCAGGTGATAGAGCCGACCAAACATCACCAAGTTATCCCACCCGGTGAGCGTCTCATCGACCGCGGCATATTGACCAGAAAGTCCGATGATCTCTCGTACCGCCTTCGGATTCTTGATCACATCAATTCCGCCAACAGTTGCGTTGCCAGAGTCGGGTTTGAGCAATGTCGCGAGCACTCGAACGGTCGTGGTCTTACCCGCGCCATTAGGACCAAGGATGCTGAGGACGGTGCCCTCTTCTACATCGAGGGAGAGGTCATCGAGCGCCTTTACCTGGTTCTCGCCTTTTCCATAGCTTTTCATCAAATTTTCAGCGGTGATGCTCTTCATATCCACATTCTAGGCCGAGTTGAGGCCGAGTTATGGCGCGCATTCTGGAATATTGGGTGGTAACCTGCGGTTGAAAGTTCAACAAATTCCTCGATCTCACCCGCCGCCGCTCGAACTGCTCGGGGCGATCGATTCTCGATTTACTGGCACTTACTGGCACTTAAGAAGGGTTCTCATGTCCGCTGAAAAAGCCGCTACTCCTGCAAAGGGGCAGCTCTCCCACAAAGAGATTATGTTCGTCCTCTCTGGCCTGATGATGGGCATGCTTCTAGCCGCTCTTGATCAGACCATTGTTTCGACTGCGCTTAAGAAGATCGTTGAAGATTTCAATGGCCTCTCCCACTACACCTGGGTAGTCACGGCCTACCTTCTTACCTCGACCGCGTCGACTCCGCTCTACGGAAAGATCTCCGACCTCTATGGTCGTCGCCCAGTCTTCCAATTTGCGATTGTTACATTCTTAATCGGATCATTCGCGGCTGGCGCTGCCACTTCAATGAACCAACTCATCGCCTTCCGCGCGATCCAAGGTCTTGGAGCCGGTGGATTAATGGCACTCACCTTCGTCATCATCGGCGACATTGTGAGCCCTCGCGATCGCGGCAAGTATCAGGGCTACTTCGGTGGCGTTTGGGGCCTCTCGTCTGTTGCTGGTCCACTACTTGGCGGATTCTTCTCTGATCACCACCATATCTTTGGCGTAGCTGGCTGGCGCTGGATCTTCTATATCAACCTGCCATTTGGCCTTGCTGCACTCGTCATCACAACCGCATCACTTCACATTCCAAAGGTCGTTAAGAAGCACAAGATTGATTACCTTGGTGCGCTCTTGATGGTTCTCTCAGTTTCAGCACTTCTGCTTGCGATCTCGGTCTACGGTCCTGAAAATGGTTGGACTGCAACCAAGACTTTGGTTGCCTTCGGGGCCTTCTTAGTGCTCTTGTTGGCATTTCTCTTCCAGGAGAGCCGTGCCTCTGAGCCAATCCTTCCACTGCGACTCTTTAAGAATCACACATTCTCTACGACTTCGATTCTTGGCTTCATTATCGGTGCAGGCATGTTCGGCGCGATCGTGATGCTTCCGCTCTACCTGCAACTAGTAAAGGGCAATAGCGCGACCACATCAGGGCTGAAGTTAATTCCATTTATGCTCGGTATCGTCTCGATGTCGATCACATCTGGAAAGTTGATCTCAAAGCACGGTCACTACAAGCGCTACCCAATCATGGGCCTCACTCTCATGACAATTGGTATTCTCTCGATGTCTACCCTGAATGAAACAACACCGTTTTGGCGCCTTTCAATCTTCGCGATCTTGATCGGAGCGGGCCTTGGTCTTTCGATGCAGACGATCGTTATCGCACTTCAGAACTCAGTCGACTTCAAGGATATGGGTGTTGCAACTTCGTCGAATACCTTCTTCCGATCCGTCGGCTCTACCATTGGCGTCGCCATCTTCGGTTCTATCTACGCAAGTCGCCTTGCTCACTACCTGCCACTTGCGATTAAGAAGACTGTGATGGCAGATCCAACGGCAGTTACTCCAGATGTTGTAAAGAGTCTGGGCCAACTTCAGAATAACTCGGCCATTATCAAAACTCTGAAGCCCGCACTTCAGCAGAATATCTTGCATGCATTTGTGCAGTCATTCCATGTTGTCTTCTTTGCAGCTGCGCCAGTAACAGCAATTGGCTTGATCTTCGCGCTCATCTTGAAGGAGGTACCACTTCGAGGTGGAGCCGAACATCACGCAGCGAAGACAGAAGCTGCAGGGGAAGCGCTCGCATAATTAAGATCACGAGAAGCCAACTGCCAAAAGAGGTCTTTGTCCTCTCGGCGGTTGGCTTCTTTGTTGCTATCGGCTATGGCCTGATAGTTCCGGCGATCCCGCTCTTTGCTAAAACTTTTCACGCCAGCGCGACCCAAGTTGGCTTTATCATCTCAACTTTTGCCTTTGCCCGTTTTGGATCGGGGCTGATCTCAGGAAAATTCGTTGATGCGATTGGTGAGCGACTAACACTCGGTGTTGGCCTAGGGATGGTCTCCATCTCATCACTTCTCTGCGGCTTTTCGCAGTCCTACTGGCAACTGCTGAGCTTCCGAGCCGCCGGCGGCCTCGGGTCATCTATGTTCTCGGTATCGGCAAGCGCACTGTTGATGCGCTCCGTTAATGATGCTCAACGAGCGCAGGCACAATCAATTTACAACTCCGGCTTCCTTATCGGTGGAGTGATTGGGCCAGCTTTTGGTGGAGTCCTCTCTGCGATCTCACTTCGTGCACCATTCTTCGTCTACGCAACCACACTCCTTGCGGCCTCGGTTACCTCCTTCCTTTATCTCCATGAGAAGCGACTTGGAAAGTCCATAGCTAATAGTCAACAGAGCGAAGATCGAGTTCTCCTGCGTGATGCAATAAAAATTCGTACCTATCGAATCGCCTTGATCATCACATTCTTGGCAAATTGGATTCTATTTGGTCTGCGATCCTCGATCCTTCCGCTCTTCGTCACTAGCAAACTTCATCTCTCGACATCACTTCTTGGATTTGGTTTTACCTTTGCCGCCATTGCTCAAGGCTCACTACTTGTTACTGCTGGAAAACTCATTGATAGTCGCGGTAGGAAATTTGGATTACTCGTAGGTGCCACTTTGATATCTGCTGGAATGATCTTCTTAATTCTCGCAACACGCCAATGGTCCTACTTTGCATTGATGATTCTCTTCGGTCTAGGTGGCGCATTTATGGGAACCGCTCCGGTCTCTATCGTTGGCGATCTCTTCGGAGGAAGAGGTGGTCGCGTGATCGCGCTCTATCAAATGGCTGGCGACGCGGGAATGATCGTATGCCCAATAGTTGTGGGTTACCTCGTTGATCGTTTTTCGTACAAAACTTCTTTTGAAGTATCTGGTCTTCTCTTCCTCTTCGTGATAATTCTTGCCTTACAACTTCCTGAGACTCGAAAATCACAGAGCGCTCCACGCTCAGATTGAGCGCATTAGTTGAGGCTCAAGGCTCTCACCCATTAATCTACGGTGATGTTCAAGAGTAGATCGGCTATCGCCTGCGCTGCAGCGGCCTTAGCGTTCATTCTTGGTGGTCAATATCCTGCACATGCATCTCCATCGCTCTCCTCGGTCCAAGCGCAGATTACGAATCTCCAAGTCCAGGCAGCTGCGGCGGCTGAAGCAGGCCAACAAGCACAAGTAGAGCTTGGAAGACTTACTCGATCGCTTAACTCTGTGCAGCAGCAAGACTCCCAGCAGACTAAATCGATGGCCTCGCTCAAGCAATCTATTGGTGCAATCGCAAGGCAGGAGTACCAGAACAACGGCATCAGCCAGGGAATGTCACTTCTCTTCTCTTCAAATCCAACGCTCTACCTACAAGCGGCGGGATCCCTGAGTGTTGTCACTTCAAAGAAGGCGCTTCAACTTTCCCGCTACATGACGGCCGAACAGCGACTTCGCGCAACATCGCTCACTCTTAATGATCAATTGGCTCTCGTTGTTGCCGCAAAGGCAAAATATGCCAAACAAGAGGCACTGGCACAGAGTCGACTAGCGCAAGCCGAGGCGCTCCTTGCCAAATTAACTAAGGAGCAGCGTGATGCGCTTGCGAAGTTGCAAGCGAATCAAGATAACGCAGATCAACAAGCTTCTCTTGCTCTCGCTGCTCAAGGTGTGAAAGTGAGTGGCCGTGCCGGTATTGCGATTCGCTATGCACTTAAACAACTTGGTTCACGATATCGTTTTGGTGCAGCTGGCTTGGTCTATTGGGATTGTTCAGGTTTAACGATGCAAGCATTCGCCGCTGCAGGCGTCTCTCTACCCCACTCTGCCGCTGCCCAATCTAGTTACGGTAAGTACGTGCCGCTCAATAAGATTCAACCAGGTGACCTGATCTTCTTCGGTCGTCCAATTTCACACGTAGGTATTTACTACGGAAATGGCAAGATGCTCGATGCTCCACATACCGGCGCTCGAGTGAGAATCGAATCTTTCTCTTCATACTTTGGCGGCGAAAAGTTTGTCGCTGCACGCCGCTTCTAAAGCTACAGAGTTCGACCAGCTTCTTTCACGATATTACGAAGCATCGTTGGGAAGATCAGCGAATGGAAGGGTAGCACTGCTAACCAATAGAGCTGACCGCCGAGCCCGCGAGGTGAGAAGGAAGCCTCCTGAACCACCTTGGTCTTGCCATCTTCTTCTGAAACCTCAAAGGTGAGCCACGCCTTCCCAGGCAGAATCATCTCAGCGTAAAGGCGCAATTTTTTTCCTGGAATTAACTCTTCGACCCGCCAGAAATCAAGTGCTTCACCCACGTGAAGATGGTTGGGATCTCTGCGCCCGCGACGTAATCCGACTCCACCTAACATTCGGTCTAGCAATCCTCGTAGGTACCAGAGAAAGCCAGAACCGTACCAACCATGTTCGCCGCCGATCTTCTCGATCGCCTCCCAAACCTTCGCTGCAGGAACGTCAGTTTTGAGGACTCGGAGGTCGTTGAAGTTTTTCTCGCCGGCCCATTCTGGATCACTCTGCGCCTTCGCCCATGGAGCGGTCAATGACTTCGCATCTGACCAACGAGTCTCAACTGTATTGGCTGAAATTTTCGAGAGCGCGAGTTCGATCGCAGTCGCAAGTGGAAGTAGTCCTTGTTCGGGCTTGGGAATGACCGCATCAATAGAGCGTGATGGATCTGCAACGACTTCACTAATGAGCGAATGAACCAATGGTCGGGCAATCGAGGTAGGAACCGGGGTTACCAAACCGATCCACATTGATGAGAGTGCTGGAGTTAATACTGGGACTTTCACAATCCAACGCTTGGGCAGACCAGAGATCTTCGCGAAGGTCTGCATCATCTCTTCATAGGTGAGAACTTCAGGTCCGCCGATATCGAAGATGCCATCGACAGGCTCGGCCAGCTCAGCAGCGTGCTCTAGATACCAAAGTACGTCGCGAATAGCGATCGGCTGAGTGCGATTGAGTACCCACTTTGGCGTTGTCATAACTGGTAAGCGATGAGTCAGATGGCGGAGCATCTCAAAACTCGCTGACCCCGAACCAATGATAATTCCGGCGCGGATCTCCATCACAGGAACTGAGGTAGACGAAAGTGCGATCCCGGTTTGCTTGCGAGATTGCAAGTGCTTACTAATGTTCTGATCGTTTGCGATGCCACCAAGATAGACAATCTGCTTTACCTCTTGCCGCTCTGCTGCTTCAGCAAAATACTGAGCAATGCGTGCTTCAGTCTCATCGAAATTCGCACCGGTATTGATGGAGTGGATGAGGTAGAAAGCCGTATCAATTCCCGCTAAAGCTCCATCAAGTTCTACTGGATTTTCTGCGCTGGCGACTGCAACGGAGACTCTTGCGAACCACGGCTGGCCCGAGATCTTGCGTGGGTCACGAACCATCACTCGCACATCAAAGCCTTTGATCAATAACTCTTGAATCAGGCGTCCACCGACGTAACCAGATGCTCCTGTAACGAGAATTTTTTTCATAGACCGATCACTACCCTAGCAAGGCAAGTGCAGCAATGCCGGCGTCGTAGCCCTTATCTTCCTTCGAGCCAGCGCCACCGATACGAGCAATTGCTTGATCGAGGTCATTGCACATTAAGACACCAAAACCGATTGGCTTGGAACGAGAGAGTTGCACATCCATAACTCCTTGAGTCACTCCCTGGCAGACATAGTCAAAGTGTGGTGTCTCGCCCTTCAGAACAAGGCCGACGATTACAGCTGCATCGAAACCCTTGTCGAGCGCCTTTTGCGCAGCCAGTGGCAGTTCAAATGATCCTGGAACATAGGAGAGTTCATAGGAGATCCCGTATTCATCCATCGCTTTAACGGCACCGGCGATTAGCGCGGCACAAATATCGGTATGCCACGAGGCGCTAATGATTGCGACCTTGGAACCCTTGGGTGGGTTCACCTTTACCTGCGGTGCACTTCCGGCCATGAGCTTCTCCTTAGTTGATCGTAAGTGTATGTGAGAGGCGGTTCTTCTTCGTCAAGAGATAGTCGCGATTCTCGGGCTGTATCTGTGTCTTGATTTCAACAATCTTCACAGGAATACCAGCCGCGCGAAGCGCTTCCGATTTCTGCGGATTATTGGTGAGTAATCCAACTCCGGTGATTCCAAGGTTTGCGATGATCTCAATTGCATCGTTCCAATCTCGTTCATCAACATCGTGTCCAAGGGCAAGATTTGCATCGACAGTATCCATGCCGGCATCTTGGAGTTGATATGCAGCAATCTTCTCTTTTAGCCCAATGCCACGACCTTCATGATCGCGAAGGTAGATGATGTATCCGCTTCCTGCTTCTTCGATTGCGGCTGTTGCTGCCGTCAATTGATCACCACAGTCACACCGTTTGCTACTAAAGGCATCACCGGTCAGGCACTCTGAATGAAGACGCAACAGTGCGTCTGGGCCAGGGGTTCCAAAGCGCAAGATTGCATGTTCTGCTCCACCAGCAGAATTGTGAACCGCAATCGACCATTCCGCATTTGCTCGTGGCAACTTCGCCCATGAGTACTCAACCGTAGCCTTCGCAATTTCAGGCAGGCGATTTTGGGAGTAGGTGATGAGCTCTTGCATCGTAAAGATTGGGATCTCGTGTTCGGCTGCGAATCGCTTGAGATCTTCGCCTCGAGCCATCGAGCCATCCTCCATCACGATCTCACTGATCGCAGTCGCTGGACGAGCCCCAACCAAATGCGCCATAACAACGCCGGCTTCGGTATGGCCTTGGCGTGATTCAAATAGATCGTTGTGAGCGATCAGCGGAAAGACGTGACCTGGACGCATGAAATCAGAAGATCGAGCCTCTGGGTTGGCAAGGCGATTCACTGTATTCGAACGTTCTTGTGCGCTGATGCCAGTGGTATTGCTCTCAAGAACATCAACAGAGACGGTATATGCCGTCCGCTTCTGATCTTGATTGCGCTTCACCATCGGTGGCAGATCTAGAGTGCGGGCAATCTCCTGCGTGATGGCAACGCAGATAACGCCAGATGTATAGCGAACCATAAAGCCGATCGATTCAGTCGTCGCCTTTTCGGCCAAGAGCATCAAGTCGCCCTCATTCTCGCGCGACTCATCATCGGTAATGATGACGAACTTTCCGCGAGCGAATTCCGCTAGTGCGGCTTCAAGGCTCATTCTTCGCCCCGCTTCATTAACCGCTCGACATATTTAGCAAGGACGTCGACTTCAATATTCACAGGAGTTCCAACCTGAAGTAGCCCGAGTGTTGTCTTTCTAAGGGTCTCTGGAATCAGCCAGACTGAGAGCGAATTCTTCTCATCGTTGAGCTCGCCTACTGTGAGCGATGTTCCGTCGATACAAATAGAGCCTTGAGGCTGCACATACTTCATGAGGTGTGATGGGATGGCGATATCAATGCGTTGCCACTTCTCACCAGGAGTAATTGCAAGAACGGAGCCCACGCCATCTACATGGCCCTGAACGATATGACCACCGAGTCGATCTGAAACCTTCGCCGCGAGTTCGAGGTTGACGCTGGAACCAGTATCAATCCCCTTGAGAGAGGTGAGGTTAAGGGTCTGAACCATGACATCAACGTCGAAGGTATTTCCATTGATCGCGATCGCGGTAAGGCAGACGCCATTTACCGAGATGGAATCCCCCACCTTGCAATCCCCAAGAAAATTAGGGGCGTTAAAGGTAAAGACCGCGCTATCTTCGGCGCGCTTCACATTGACGACGCTTCCTACTGCTTGAACCAGACCTGTAAACATCACGCACCGACCTTCATATGAGTAAAGATGTCATTGCCGATCTGTCGAGTCGCCAAAATCGTAAGATCCAAACGTTGATCGAGGGTATGGATGCCAAGGTCTCCGATGAAGTTTCGACCTGCTCCAAGCAGAGTTGGCGCCTGGAAGAGCATGATCTCGTCAATTAAACCAGCCTCAATCATCGCTGTCCCCAGTTCGCTGCCAGCTTCGACAAAGACTTGTTTAATGCCCTTTGCTAATAATTCGCTGATCAGCTGATCGAAGTTATGACTCTGAATATGTAATAGCTCAGCTTGGTCATCTTTGACGGTTGATCCTTCTGGAATCTCTCGTAGCCCCATAACAACTCGTAGCGGATTTTTGATCTCTTGATCATCATGTGGGACTAATGATGGGTTATCAGCAATTACTGTGCCGGTTCCAACCATGATTGCATCGCTGTTTCGTCGAAGCAAAGAGACGAATTCGCGCGATGACTCACTCGTAATCCACTTCGAACTTCCATCAAGCGCGGCAGTCTTGCCATCCAAGGTTGCAGCGATCTTCCAGATGAAGAGGGGGCGCTGCTTTTCAATCACACTGAGCCAGGCACGATTAAAGAACCGTGATGGAGCAGCGAGTACGCCTTCAATAACGTCAATGCCTGCAGCGCGTAGGCGATCGGAGCCGCCCGCTGCGATGGGATTCGGATCAGCAACGGCATAAACAACGCGCGAGATACCTGCGGCGATAATTGCTTCTGTGCATGGGCCGGTCTTTCCCGTGTGGTTACACGGTTCTAACGTCACGACAATGGTTGACCCTTCAGGAATTCTTGTTACAGATTTAATTGCGACCACTTCGGCGTGATCTCCTCCTGCATGAAAACCTTCCGCAACGAGATTTCCTTCAGAATCGATGATCACAGCACCAACGATGGGGTTAGATCCAGTGCGACCTTCTCCGCGCAGAGCAAGGGAGAGTGCATGACGCATAGCGTCTTCATAAGAAGTGCTCATAGATCCCCCGTTCGACTAAGCCCGGGGTGGGATCGCAGAAAAGCCGTGCTGAAAGCGCGCAGGCAATAGCGACATAAAGGTACGCGAATACCTTGATAGCTCCCTCTCATCCGGACTTTCACCGTCGGTTCTGGAATCTCACCAGATCCACCGTTCGCTGGCTGCCAACGGGTCGCAGACTTTACTGCCGGTTCGGAATTACACCGACCCCGGAAACTACCCTCGAAGTATATCCCCGGGTGGGGGTCACGCGATCCGCTCAAACGGGCCCAACTGTTGCGGGTGAATCCCCCGTCCTCCATACTCTCCACATGACCTACACACTCAGAGACCTCAAAGACCAAGTCGTTGTTATTACCGGAGCCACAGCCGGCATGGGCGCAGCTACCGCTAAAGAACTCGTTGAACAGGGCGCAAAGGTCGTCCTCAATGCGCGAAGCGAAGAGCGCCTTCAAGGCATCGTTGCAGAACTTGGCGAGGCAAATGCCATCTACGTGGCAGGCGATTGTTCTGATCCAGCGATCTCTCGTGCAATCGCAAAAGCTGCGATCGATAAGTTTGGGACGATTGATGCCGTTGTTCCAAATGCAGGAATTGGTATGTATGGATCGATCTTGGATTACAGTGATGATGAAGTAAATCGCATGATGCGTACCAATTACGAAGGTACGGTTCATATCATCCGCGCATGCCTTCCAATCATGATTGAGAAGAAGGCTGGCGATATCGTCATCGTCTCATCTGTCGCAGGCTTCCGTGGCGGCGGCGATGAATCTATCTACGCCGGAACAAAGCATGCCCAAGTTGGTCTCGCAGGTGGACTCGATCGCGAACTTCGCGAAAAGGGTGTTCGTGTTGCACTCGTCTGTCCAGCAGGAACTGAGACCGAGTTCGCGATTGGCGCAGGTCGCACCGCAGGCACTCCAGTTCTTGCAAGCTTCCTTCGTTCAGAAGATATCGCCTTCCAGATCACGACGATCTTGAAACAGCCACGTTCGGTCCGTACTCACATCTGGACTTTGTGGTCAATTAACCAACAGTCGTAAGTCTCATTAAAAGTCTGAGTGGTTTAAAGCCACTCAGACTTCTTGAATTTCCAAAAGAGGAATCCAGTAAGCGAGGCCATCACTCCCAACACCACGTAATAACCATATCGCGTGCCTAATTCAGGCATATGGTGGAAATTCATTCCATAGATTCCAGCCAACATCGTTGGTCCAGAAGCGAGCGCAACCCAGGCGGAAATTCTTCTCACATCGATATTTTGTTGTACTTGGATATGAGCCAAATCGGCTTGTAGGACTGATGTAATCAAGGAGTCCAAGCCATTTGCTTGATCGATAGCTTGGGTGAGGTGATCGGAAGTATCTCGGAAGAAGGGTTTGATTCCCTCAGGCACAACCGCAACAAATCCACTCGCCAACTTAGTGATGGGCGGGAGTAGCGGCTCTATTGCATGCTTGAACTCAATAATCTCTCTCTTGAGGAAGTAGATTTCCTGCGAGAAGGTCTGACGCTTGCCGTTGAAGACTTTATTTTCAACCCCCGCTACCTCTTGTTCGAGGGCAGCCCCGATCGAGGTGTACCCATCGATCACGCGATCTGCCACTGCGTGGAGAACTGAGAACGGTCCAAGTTTCAGCAAATCTGGTCGTTCTTCTAAATCATGCCGGACTGTGGCAAGTGGTGAACCTTCACCATGTCTCACGATTACGATGAAGTAATCTGAGATAAAACAGAGGAGTTCGCCCGTAGTGATCTCTTGTTCCTTCTGGTCAAAGAAGACGGTTTTGAGAACGAAGAAGGTAAGGCCTTCATAATCTTCGATCTTGGGCCGCTGCTTTGCATTAATTGCATCTTCAACCGCAAGCGGGTGGAAATTCAATTCGCCAACGACCATATCGAATTCAGCCTTGCTCGGCTTAGAGAGTCCGACCCAGACAAAGCCGCCATCGCGTCTGGCGATTTCTACAAGGTCAGAGATATCGGTGGGGCCTTCGGCACGAAATCCATCTTGATAGAGCGCGACATCAACGATCATGGCGAAACTTTATCGTTGAATCGACCCCGATCTCGCCTTAGCCAGCGAGGAGTGTGATGGTGTTTGAAACGAGGTGTTCGTGTGAAGGGCGAGCCGTAAGGCCGCATTCAGAGCACTGAACAACGAGTCCAGTTCCCTTGGTGTAGAAGAGTTCCAATTCCTGAGAGTGGCAAAAAGAGCACTCTGGCAGTATTTCTAACTGTTGCATAGCTATCCCCTTTTGGTCGTGTGCAGGCTCGGTCACTGGGGAAGCACCTAACTTTTTCACGAGACAGCGCCAATGAGGCTCAAAGACTGGTAAACGGCGAGCGAATAATGCCTTAACTAACACGATAGTGCCCCGGGTCGGACTCGAACCGACACTGAAAGGATTTTAAGTCCTCCACCTCTACCATTGGGTTACCAGGGCGCTTATATGAAGTTGTGAAGGCCCTAGGTTACACGCTTACCAACCCAGCTTCTGCCTATGATTGGGATATGCGGAAAATAGCGGTTGTACTCATCACCATCGGGGCTATCTTCTTAAATCCTTCCGCAGCTACCGCCGCTGATCAGTACCAGACACTTGCTTCCCAAGTCTCATATGGCATCTACAAGCCAAGCAACACCCTCGGTTTCAAACCGCTCAACTTCGAGGTACGACCTTGTCGCCTCTTTCCCAAGCGCGATAAGTATCTCCTGGCGGGCTTTGGTGGAATGGATCACGGCATTGCTCTCGTTGAAACTTCTGCACAGTACAACTGCACCGGCGTTGATAATCCGCAACCTTTAGGAACTACAACGATCAATGGCATCAGAGCGAATGTCGGGATTTACTGTGCAAGTAAAAACTGTAAGAAATCTGATTTCTCAACACATGGTGGTGAGATCACCTTTGTCACTCCTAAGTCGAAGTCACGAGCATCAACCTATATTCGCGTCGGTACACAAGGCGGCTTCACACTTAATCAGCTGATCACATTTGCGAATGGATTGAAAGTTGTTACTGTCCTTTGACGTAAGTCTGATAGGCCAGATACCAATTAGTTGCAATCGCCTTTTGCGCAACCTTCAATGTCAACGTATGTGAGCAGACGAGCAAATGAAGCTTGTTCTCCAGGGCATCTTTTAATCGCGCACCAGACGTACCGCTCCAGGGCTCAGGCCAGAGGTTCTTTGGGCTCGTTGGATTCCCACCTAGTTCAAGGGGAATGAGGTGATCCTCTTCAAAGAGTTTGGTATCCGTACTTCCATATGATGAATAAGGAAGCGTCCGAAGTTGCGACTTCTTGAGCGCAGTTGTGTACGAGACTGGTGGTCTAATCGTCTTCGTATACCCCAGGACGCAGATCGTCTGCCCGATATTGCTTTGAGTCACTGCTGGATTGATGGCGCCAGGTGTCACTTGTGCATTAGGAAGAACAGGCCCATCGGCTGTTGCAAGGGAGTAACTGGGAAGCATGAGAAGCCCGATCGAAAAGATCGCGAAGACTGCCGCACTTCGTATTCTCATCGTATGACCTGCGGCAATTCATTAAGTAGATCGAGTGCCGTCATCGGGCGATACCTACGGTGCGCCACCTTGCCTGCCAGACTATGTGCGTTAACGGCCTTGTTGAGAACTTCAAGAGCGCTCTCTTCGTTATCTGGTCTCCAACTTGCCAGCATTGATCCAATGAATCCAGCAAGAACATCTCCGGTACCCGCCGTCGCAAGTTCTGGACCACCTGAGTGATTCTCGACCACAACTCCGGAAGGAGATGCAATCAGGGTCTGCGGACCTTTAAGAAGTACAAAGACGTTAAGTTCGCTCGCCGCTTGCTTCACGCGCTTCACTCGATCTTCAGAACCCTTTACTTCATATCCGAGTGCTTCGAACTCACCCTCATGAGGTGTAATGACGGTAAACGCAGATCGGGATTCTCGAGCAAGTGATATCGAACCGGCATCTAGAACCAAGTAAGAGGAAGAAGGCATTACAAATCTACGAGGTAATTCAGGATTACCAGATCCAATGACCCAGCAATCTGCCTCTAACGTCTTGAGGGTTTTCGTAACTACATCGGGGAATCTTTGAAGAACTAATGAGGTCGGTGCGCTCTCAAGGTCAGCGTATTGGATGTAGCCGGCGCCACCGCGGCGCGCTCCCCCAACCGTCAAGACCGATGCACCTGGATACTCATCACTACCGGCGATTACGGCCACGGTGCCATGAGAGTACTTATGTGCGCTCATCTCACGCTCGGCGAGCACTTTGATACGGCGAGTAATCACCCTCACAGGTTACTCGCAAAGAAGTAGCTGTGGAGCGGATGACGGGAATCGAACCCGCACTTTCAGCTTGGGAAGCTAACGTGATACCACTTCACTACATCCGCAGAGCGAGCCAAGGTTCTGGCTGCAGTATCGATATTACTTGGCTTTCTTGCCAAGCGACATCTTTACCTTAACGATTTGATCCTCTTCGATCTTTACGAAGAAGAAGGGTGCTGGGCCGCGCCACTCAAAGAGAGGGTTCTCAAACTTAAATTCCAAAGTTCTTGCCCTTCTTAATGACAGCATCGAGCATCTTCTCGGTGAGTTTGCCCGTGAATGTATTCTGCTGGCTTGGATGATAACTGCCAAGGACCAATCGCTTGATGCCATCTTGACCGGTAAATGTGAAGGATTCGCCGTGACCGAATTTAGGTCGCGGCTTTGGTAATTCCTCACCCATCTCTATCAGGGTTGAGTAGATCTGAGTCCAGGCTAGATTTCCCAAGGCGAAGAAGGTACGAGCAGTCGGCATAAGTAACGCAATTTCATTATGGAAGAAGGGCGCGCACGCAGCTTTCTCCTCGGTGCTCGGCTTGTTATCCGGAGGTGCACAACGAACAGCGCAGAGGATTCGAGTATCGATCAATTCCTGACCATCATCTTTCGAGGTACTCGTTGGCAGAGTTGCAAGGCCTGCTTTATGTAAGGCGCGATAGAGCCAATCACCAGAGGAGTCCCCTGTGAATACTCGCCCGGTGCGATTCGCACCATGTGCACCTGGGGCTAACCCAAGGATGATGTAGCGAGCATCAGCTGGGCCAAAACCTGGGACGGGCTTTCCCCAATACTTCTCATTCTCGTACGCCTTACGTTTTGTGACGGCTACTTCTTCTCGCCACTCAACGAGTCGTGGACATAGTGTGCATTTCACGATCGCCTTATCAAGCAAAGGCAGAGTTTTAGCGGGACTCACGTGCCAAACCCCAAGCGATACCATCCAAGATATCTGACTCGGATGCGATGAACTCTGAAGCACCTGTGGCATGCAAGACGCGAGAGAGAACGAGCGATCCAGAGGTAATAACATCAACGCGTCCAGGATGCATATATCCAAGCGCTGCAATCTCTTCACGGCTCATCGCTTGGAACATGGCTGCGACATCATGAACTTTCTGTGCAGGAATTCTTGAAAGATGGATCGCGTAACGATCATATTCGCTCAACTCGAGAGCGGCGGCGGCAACGGTTGTGGCGGTTCCAGCAACACAGACCAGGCTCTTCGCCGTTGTAATTGCAACATCCCTGGCAGCTTCGGCAATCGCAGCATCAATGTCGCGTGTGGCACTTGCCACCGAATCAAGAGTTGGGGGTTGCTGATTCAAGTGGCGCTCTGCCATACGCACACAACCAATATTTACAGAGCGAGCCGATTCAACGCGATCTGTGCCAAGTACGAATTCAGTAGATCCGCCGCCAATATCAACGACCAAGAAGGGTCCATCAAGTGCTGAAAGCTCTTTCGTTGCACCCATGAAAGAGAGTGCGGCTTCCTCTTCACCTGGAATTACCTCAGGTTCGATGCCTAGAATCGCCTTGACGCCATCGATAAAGATCTGACGATTACTCGCGTCTCGGGTGGCACTCGTTGCACAGAAGCGAACCTTCTCAACACCTTTTGCTGCAATCACTCGGGCATATTCGCCAGTGACTTTGAGTGTGCGCTCGATCGCCTCGGGATCAAAGGCCTTGTTCTTATCCACACCTTGGCCAAGACGTACAACTTCCATCTGGCGATGAACCTCTTTGAACTGGCCATCATGTATGTCAGCGATCAAGAGTCTGATTGAGTTTGTGCCACAATCAATCGCGGCTACTCGCATGATTCGCCCTCCCACCACTTCGGGAGTGCAGCAAGTGCCTCATCCCCAAAGGGATTGACCCCTGGTCCTGCGCTCAGTGAGTGGGCAACGAGTGAATGAAGGCATTTCACGCGAGTTGGCATACCGCCTGCAGTGATTCCATCAACTTCAGGAACATCCATGCCAAGTGCATTTCGCGCTGCCAAGTACTGCTCATGTGCCTTTTGATAAGCGGCGGCAAGATCAGGATCGGTTGCAAGGCGTTCTTCCATCTCGGCCATCATTCCCGTTGTCTCCAATGTAGAGATTGCACCGGTCAATCGTGGGCAGGTCGCATAATAGAAAGTTGGGAAAGGTGTTCCATCTGAAAGACGAGGCGGGGTCGCGACCACCGCGGGCTTGCCACATGGGCAGCGTGACGAGATCTCGTGTACATCGCGAGGCGTGCGACCAAGTTGAAGTGCGATCGAATCTAGATCAGCCTGTGTCGGCTTCTTATCTGAAGAGTGGTCTCTCATCGCTATGGATTCACATTTGTACTAGTGATCGATGAGATAACTTTGGAGTACCAAGGAAGTCCTGCCGGAATATCGGTTGAAATCTTTCCTGCGGCTTGACTCGAAGAAGAAGCTGAAGTCGTTGCGCCAACCACGATGTACTGGTGCTCCCCCGGAAATACATAATGTAATCGTGATCTGGCTTGCGAGGCGACATAGGCTGGATCATTCCAACGAGCAAGATCATTCGTTGCGGCTTCCAACGTTGCCTGTGAATCATGGAGCTGGACTCGAAGTGCATTGATCTGCGCACGTTGGGCAAAGTAACGCTGTAATGGTGGTGCCAATGTAATAGCGACTACGAAGAGTACGGTCGCAACCGCAAGGTTTCGCCCTGATACCCCTCGTAGCCACTTCACAGTCTTAATTATCCATTAAAGCGAGGGAAAGCTGCACGACCTGCGTAGAGCGCAGTATCTGCGAGTTCTTCCTCGATACGAAGCAACTGGTTGTACTTCGCGACACGCTCAGAACGAGCTGGAGCACCTGTCTTGATCTGGCCACACTCGAGTGCCACAGCGAGATCAGCGATCGTTGTATCTTCCGTCTCACCAGAGCGGTGCGACATCATTGAACGATAGCCAGCGCGGTGCGCCATTGAGACTGCATCGATCGTCTCAGTCAAAGTTCCGATCTGATTGACCTTCACCAAGAGAGCATTCGCAGTATTGAGCGAAATTCCCTTTGCGAGACGCTCAGGATTAGTGACGAAGAGATCATCTCCGACGATCTGAATCTTCTGGCCGAGTTCAGCCGTCATCTTTGCCCAACCCTCCCAGTCATCTTCATCAAGTGGGTCTTCGATCGAGACGATTGGATAAGAAGCGACGAGATCTGCGTAGTAAGCGATCATCTGATCGGATGTGCGATCAGAACCTTCAAACTTGTACTTACCCATCTCGTGGAACTCAGTTGCAGCAACGTCCATCGCGAGTGCGATCTCCTTGCCTGGCTTAAATCCAGCTGCAGTAACTGCTTCGAGAATCAAGTCGAGTGCAGCACGGTTGCTCTCAAGGTTTGGAGCGAAGCCACCCTCATCACCAATCGAAGTCGCAAGACCTCGCTTCTTCAACACTGACTTGAGGCTGTGATAGATCTCTGCGCCCCAACGTAGTGACTCTTTGAAAGACTCTGCGCCGATAGGTGCAACCATGAACTCCTGGATATCAACGTTGGTATCAGCGTGTGCGCCGCCGTTGAGGATGTTCATCATTGGAACTGGAAGGGTATGAGCAGTTGGTCCACCGACATAGCGGAAGAGTGAGAGATCAGCTGAATCAGCAGCTGCACGTGCAACTGCGAGTGAGACGCCAAGGATTGCATTTGCGCCAACGCGTGACTTGTTCTTTGTGCCATCGATTCCGATGAGTTCGGCATCGACCATGCGCTGATCTTGCGCGTCATAACCAATAACTGCTGGAGCGAGTTCATCGTTCACAAAGTGAACAGCCTTCTCAACACCCTTACCTAGGTAGCGCTTGCCACCATCGCGGAGTTCGGCCGCTTCGAATGCACCTGTAGATGCGCCGCTTGGCACACCTGCGCGTGAAGTAGTTCCATCTTCAAGAATAACTTCGACTTCTACCGTTGGATTTCCACGAGAGTCTAAGATTTCACGGGCGTGTACTGCATCAATGAGCGCCATGGGCGTTCTCCTTTTCATTACGTTCGTATGCTTCGATCATTCGGATGTACTTCGACACTGCACCGCGCAACGCTGCTTCGGCATCTAAACCTTGTTTCTGGGCCTGCTCAATGATTCCAAAGAGGATCTCTCCGAGGCCTTCTTCAGTCGTTGAATCGTCGATTGTGACAGGATGTTCAACGCTGAACCCATAGCCAAATTTATCAACTCTGTAGGCCAGTTTATTCGCCAACATGAGCGCAGGTTGAGCTAATGGCACCCCGTCCAAGGCGGAAGTTCGACCCTTTTCGGCGACTTTCTGCGCCTCCCAGGTCTTCATGACATCTTCACTGGTCTCGGCTACCGCATCGCTAAAGACATGCGGGTGTCTGCGAACGAGTTTATCCGCGACAGCGCCAGCAACCTCTTCGACATCAAAGGGATCGGATGGATCATCCTCGGCAACTCTTGCATGGAAGTAGACCTGAAGGAGAAGATCGCCAAGTTCTTCTCTGATTGCCGCCCGGTCATTCTGCTCGACCGCTTCTACGAACTCGTAACTCTCTTCAAGCAAATATTTGAGAAGAGAGGCATGGGTCTGCTCGGCATCCCACGGACAGCCCCCGGGTGAACGGAGGCGATCCATCACCTCGCGGAGGCGATTAAGTTCGGACATTACTTAGTTTTGACTGCGCCAGATGTTGTATCGGCAGCTACCAAAGTTGCAGTCTTTGAATCCCACTTACCGTAACGTGGGTTGATCTTGATTCCCTCTTTATTTGCTATCTCAGAGATCGCAACAGTGAGAGCTGCTGGAGCATTTGCTGCGCTCATTCCGCTCTTTTCAATTGCAGCAATAAGGCGCTGCGAGTAAAGAACGCTTGTGAAATAGAGATCAAGATTCTTAGCATCGATATTCGCGCCTACTAACGCCTTAGGTAGAGCAGCTTCTCCGCCCACCTGCTTGATAGCAGCATTCTTCTCAGTGATCGCTTCTGCTGGGGTAACAGTGATGCCAATCGACTTACCTTCATCAGCAAGCAATTGCGAGATTAAGAAAAATTGAGCTTGGCTGGTCGCGAGCGCTGAACCAGTCAGAAGATTCATGCCGGTGGTATCAACACCTTTGCGAGCATTGAGAATATTGGTGACAGTCTCTTGGACGCGAGCAACGGATGTGCTGTTCTTGCCAACGGTGACAGCGGCAGTGGTGCTGGTGCAGCCAGCCAGCAGAAGAAGTGCAGAAGCCGATGCGAGTGCGAGGGTCTTCTTGCCAAACTTTCGGTGAGCGTTGCGCTGTGTCGATTTCAAGACCGGCTCCATTACTTAAGGATTGAGTTGAGGACTTCCATAGTCCACGGCAGGATCGAAGTATCCACTAGATCCCCGCTCGCCTGCCAATTCGGCCCAGCCGCACGAGCGACCAAGATCGACTGGGTCGCGCTCTTGATGAGGGAACCTGGGTAGATCCGGGTCAGACGAAGTTGTAGGGATTCGGGCAGGGTAACAGGGGCTAGTTTGAGGAACTTCCCTTGCAGGACCACCTCGGAGAGGCCCAATTGCTTCGCTCGGACGCGCAATCGAGCAACGTCGATCAGGGTCTGGGCTGCCTCTGGAAGTTCGCCGAATCGATCTACGAGCTCTTCAACGATCGCATCGAGGTCCTTCGGTTCGGAGGCATCCGCCATTCGGCGATAGAGATCAAGGCGCAGCCGCTCTGATGGCAGGTAATCAACAGGAAGGTGGGCGGTAATTGGCAATTCAACTTTGCACTCTTTGATCCGCGGATTGGCATCGACAAAGCCAGTCTTGAAATCTTCGACCGCTTCACCGACCATCCGCATATAGAGATCAAATCCAACTTCTGCGATGTGGCCGGACTGCTCTCCTCCAAGAAGATTGCCTGCTCCGCGAATCTCGAGATCTTTCAGCGCTACCTGCATACCTGATCCAAGATCGGTATTTGTTGCGATCGTTGTAAGTCGATCGAGTGCAATCTCTGTCAATGGCTTATCTGCTGAGTAGAGGAAGTATGCATAGGCGCGTTCGCGACTTCGTCCAACCCGGCCACGTAGCTGGTGTAGCTGCGAGAGCCCGAAGATATCTGCGCGGTCGACAATGAGTGTATTTGCATTTGGAATATCGATTCCACTCTCAATGATCGTTGTAGAGACAAGAACATCAAAGTCTTTCTCCCAGAAACCTAGAATGACATCTTCGAGTTCGCGCTCACCCATCTGTCCGTGCGCAACTCGAATGCGAGCTTCCGGAACCAACTTCTTCAATCGTTCAACGACAAAGTCAATATCGTCCACTCGGTTATGAACATAGAAGATTTGGCCATCGCGTAAGAGTTCGCGATGAATCGCTGCGGCTACTTGCTTATCGTCATAGAAGCCAACATAAGTGAGCACTGGATGTCGCTCTTCTGGCGGAGTCGTAATATTCGACATCTCCCGGATACCCGTAATCGCCATCTCTAAGGTACGAGGAATAGGTGTTGCCGACATCGAGAGCACATCCACATTGGTGCGTGCTTTCTTCAACTCTTCTTTATGCTCAACGCCAAAGCGCTGCTCCTCATCAACAACAATGAGACCCAAATCCCTGAACTGCACATCTTTAGAGAGCAGCCGGTGGGTTCCGATCACGATATCAATCGACCCATCCGCAAGGCCGGCGATGATCTCCTTGCCCTCCTTCGCGGTATTAAAGCGCGAGAGGCCCGCAACCTTTACCGGGAAACCCGTATAGCGATTTAAGAAGGTAGTCAGGTGCTGCTGCACAAGAAGTGTGGTCGGAACTAAGACTGCAACTTGCTTCCCATCTTGCACTGCCTTGAACGCTGCTCGGATCGCAATCTCGGTCTTGCCATACCCGACATCACCGCAGACGATGCGGTCCATAGGATGTGAGGCCTCCATATCGCGCTTGACTTCTTCGATCGTCGACAACTGATCAGTCGTCTCTACATAAGCAAAAGCATCCTCTAACTCTCGCTGCCATGGTGTGTCCGGTGAGAAGGCAAATCCCGGTGCAGCCATTCTCGCGGCATAGAGCTGAATGAGTTCTGCCGCAATCTGCTTTACCGCCTTGCGGGCGCGACGTTTTGCGTTCTGCCAATCCGCTCCGCCGATTCGGTGGACGGCCGGTGCCTCTCCCCCGACATATTTTGTTACTTGCTCAAGTGAGTCTGTTGGAATGTAGAGACGATCACCGGGTTGGCCACGTTTGGAAGATGCATACTCGATCACGAGGTATTCGCGAGCGCTCTGACCGACGGTACGTTGCACAAGTTCGATATATCGACCGACTCCATGTTGCTCATGAACAACATAGTCCCCAGGTTTGAGCTCGATGGGATCGATCGCCTTCTTACGCCTTGATGGCATCCGGGCTTGATCCTTATTCGAACTTCGCTGTCCCGAGATATCTTTCTCAGTGATCAACACCGTCTTTGCGCCATCTGAGATAAAACCATGCTCGATAGGAGTTGTTATCAGATGGATGACATCTCGGGTCAGCTGTGAATCGATTGATTTCTCAACTCTTGTTGGGAGATCGGCTTCGATAAAGAGATTATTGAATCGCTCAACGATTCCCGCACCAGCTGCGCTAAAGATCACGAGATAGTTGTCAGCGATCCAACCTTTCAGGTCCGCTTCTACTGCCGTCAAATCATTGCGATAGACCGGGAGCGCCTCAAAATCCATCGATTCTGAATCAGCCTCGGTTGCATATTCAGATGCGTAAAGATTGAGGTAGCGCCAGCCGCACCCACGACTACGAGCTCGATCGGCGAGGTCAGCCAGAGTGAAATATCCGCCAGATTCAAGTCCACCAGTGACATCGATCGGCGCCTTGCCACCGAGTGCGGCATTCGACCACGAGGCATCGAGAAACTCTTTATTCGTATCGATCAGATCAATAGCGCGCGAGGTGATGCGTGGTTGATCGATCAGCAGGACCTGGAAATCCTTCGGTAAGAAATGAATCAAGGATTCGAGTGAGGTATTAAGGATTCCAATTAAGGATTCCATCCCATCGACGCTAATGCCCTCGGCGATCTTGCTGCAGATCTCAGTGAGTTGAGGAAATTCGGCAGCTAGGTACCCGGCTCGATCCTTTACATCTTGGGTAAGAAGTAATTCTCGGCACGGATAAATCGTCAGTTGACCGACAACTGGCGCGTAGGTTCGCTGGTCTGCAACTGTGAAATATGCCAACTCTTCAATCTCATCCTCAAAGAAATCGACGCGAATCGGATGCTCGAGATCAGGTGGGAAGAGATCGATGATTCCACCGCGGACTGCAAAGTCGCCGCGACGTTCTACTAAATCTGTTCGGCTATAACCAAGAAATGCAAGTGACTCGATAAGAGCTGGCATCGAAAACGACTTCTGGATTTCAAGAACCGGAAGTTCTGCATCGAGAACAGTGGAAATGATCGGTTGAATCAGTCCTCGAATTGATGTCACTAAGACGCGAGGTGGTTTCTTGGCAGCTAACCGGTGGAGCGCCTTAAACCGAGCCGCAACGGTGTCGTTCTTTGGGCTCAGTCGCTCGTGCGGAAGTGTCTCCCATGGCGGGAAGAAATCAACGAGATCGGTCCCGATGTAGGTACGGAGTTCATCAGCCAACTCTTCAGCCCGGCGCGAGGATGGCGTCACGAGCAAGACCGGTCGACTCTGCGAAGTGATTGCAGCGAAGAGCCCCTGGGTCGAAGGAATGCAGATCGAGGATTCAGTGAGGTGCAGATCCTTCGCAGTGAGTTCAATATGTGAGAAGGCTTGTAACAGGGACATTAAATCTTTCCCGCCTCTCTCCTAGATCGTGCGAATTTGCGCCTGTGAACGCACTGATACCCCCGCACTCGAATGAGAGGGGGGTGAAGCACCTAATTAAACCTGTAATGATTAGCCAGTGGCAACTGACGATCTAGATCTGAGAAGTGATGTGCGCCGACTTGGCGACCTCTTGGGCCAGAGCCTAGTCCGCCAAGAGAGCCCTGAATTGCTCGCCCTCGTTGAGGAAGTCCGCAAAGCGGTGCGCGAAGGAGATGGCGCAGCAGCCCTCGAAGGCCTCACCGATGATCAAGAGATTCTTCTCGTTCGTGCTTTTAGTACATATTTCCATCTCGCCAACGTTGCAGAGCAAGTACATCGCGCACGCGAACTCGCTGCTGATCGAGTGAATGGTGGTTCGTGGATCTCACGAGCGATCGATCGCATTATTGATGTTCAAAGTTCGACCAATGAATTTACGTACGCTGATGTTCAGGGTTGGATCAATGAATTCTCTGTTCGTCCAGTCTTTACTGCGCACCCGACTGAGGCATCGCGTCGATCAGTACTCAGCAAACTCGGAACTATCGCAGGACTTCTCGACGATCCGGCCACCGCATCACGTGATCGCCGCCTCGCCGAGACAGTGGATCTCTTATGGCAGACCGACGAACTTCGCCTAGGTCGACCAGAGCCACTCGATGAAGCAACGAATGCGCTCTACTATCTCGATGATCTCTTCGCTAATACTGTTCCAGAAGTGCTTGATGATCTCGCACGCGAACTTGAGCGCATCAATGTTCATGTCGATCCGACATCTCGTCCACTGAGCTTTGGCACATGGATTGGTGGCGACCGCGACGGTAATCCCCACATCACGCCGCAAGTAACCAAGGACGCCATCGTCTTGCAGACTGGCCACTTCATCAGAACGATGCTCGGCTCGCTCGACCAACTTCGCCAGGCGCTCTCAGTTTCAAGCCGAATCGCTGGTGCTAGCGATGAACTTAAGTCATCCGTTGCACGTGACCTCGAACTCCTTCCCGAGATTGAAGATCGCTTCCGCCGTCAAAACGTTGAAGAGCCATACCGTCTTAAGGCGACTGCCATTAGGCATCGATTAATTCTGACCCAACGCCGCCATTCAGCAGGTGCATCACACACCGCCGGTCGCGATTACGAAGATACTGCCGAACTCCTCGCAGACTTGATGTTGATGCGCACTTCTCTCCTTGCCCATCGCGGTGAACTCATTGCAACAGGCTTGCTAGAGCGCGTTATCCGCACCGTTGCAAGCTTTGGTATCACTCATGCCACGATGGATGTTCGTGAGCACTCTGATGCCCACCACAGCGCGATGTCTCAGCTCTTTGGTGCTGCCTATGAAGATCGCACCTCACTGATCGCAGCACAACTTAAGGATCCGTCTCGCCCCGCTATCGATTCACTTGAGCCACTTAATCGAAAGACCGTGGATACCTTTGTCGCAATTCGCGAACTCATTGAAAACTTTGGACCAGAAGTAATCGAGACGTACATCATCTCAATGACCAAGGGCCATGAAGATGTCCTTGCTCCGGTGATTCTTGCTGATATCGCTGGTCTCATCTCGCTCAAGGGTGAGAAGTTCGCAAAGGTTGGCTTCGCTCCCCTTCTCGAGACCGTCGCTGAACTACGCGCCGCAGATTCCATTCTCGATGAACTTCTCTCAACTCCGGAATATCGTGAGTTAGTACGACTTCGCGGAGATATCCAGGAAGTGATGCTCGGATACTCTGATTCAAATAAAGATGCCGGTATCGCCACATCGCAATGGGAGATTCACAAGGCCCAACGCAAGCTCCGCGATATCGCTATCAAGCACGGCGTCACCTTGCGCCTCTTCCATGGTCGCGGTGGATCTGTCGGTCGTGGTGGCGGTCCAACCTACGATGCGCTCATTGCGCTGCCGTGGGGATCTATTGATGGCCAGATCAAGATGACCGAGCAAGGCGAAGTTATCTCGGATAAGTACTCGCTCCCAGCGCTTGCACGTGAGAACGTTGAACTCTCGGTGGCGGCAGCACTCGAAGCAACTGTCTTAAATCGTGCTCCACGCCAGAGCCCAGAAGCGCTCTCCCAGTGGAATTCCACGATGGATCTGATCAGTGAGAGCGCTTTCAACCGTTACCGCTCACTTATCGATCATCCGGACCTGCCTGCATACTTCTACGCCTCAACACCGGTCGAACAGCTCGGCGATCTCTTCTTAGGATCACGACCTTCTCGTCGTCCGGATGCATCTGGTGGCCTTGGAAGCCTTCGTGCTATCCCGTGGGTATTCGGATGGACCCAATCGCGCCAGATTGTTCCTGGTTGGTTTGGAGTTGGATCAGGCCTAAAGGCAGCTCGCGAAGCTGGCAAAGATTCCACGATGGCCCAGATGCTGGGTGACTGGCACTTCTTCCGTACCTTTATTTCAAATGTAGAGATGACGCTTGCCAAGACCGATCTCGAACTCGCCGAACGTTATGTCGGCACTTTGGTTGATCCATCCTTGCGCCACTTCCTCGATCTGATCAAAGAAGAGTTCGCACTCACAAAGGCTGAAATTCTTCTGCTGACTAAGAAGAGTGAACTCCTAGGAGATCAACCACGACTTGCTCGCACCTTGGCGATCCGCGATCAGTACCTAGCGCCACTGCACCTCTTGCAGATTCATCTCTTAGAGCAGGTTCGTGAGAATCCAGATATCGATCCAACAATTCGACGTGCCCTATTGCTCACTATCAACGGTGTAGCCGCCGGTCTTCGCAATACTGGCTGATTACTATTTATTGAACTCCTGCTGAGCAAAGTCCAGACCCTTTTCAATCAAGCGCTCTGCAGCAAGTGCGCCACGAGCGATGAAGTCGGGTAGCTCTTTCTTCTCTGGTTGAGCAAATGGCTTTAATACATAATCTGCCGGGTCTTGAGGTCCTTGTGGTCGGCCAACGCCCATGCGAAGACGGAAGTAATCTGGGCCTGAGAAGTGTTTGGTAATGTCTTTAAGACCGTTGTGGCCATTATCGCCGCCGGCTAATTTAATGCGAATAGTGTTGAAGGCGATATCTAATTCATCATGCACGACGATGATGTTAGAGCCTGAGACCTTGTAGAAATCTGCGAGCGCCTTAAGTGGGCCGCCAGATTCATTCATATAGAGCTTAGATTTAGCGAGTGTTACGGCAACTCCTGCGACCCTGATATCTGCGATCTCGCAACGGGATTTATGTGATGAGAACTTTGAATTGCTACCTAGATAATCAATGACCATATGGCCAATATTGTGACGAGTACTTGCATACTGATCGCCGGGATTTCCTAATCCGAAGATTATCCAGCGATCAGCCATGCGAAGTGGGTCTTACTTAATTATTCAGCTTTTGGTGCTTCAGCAGCAGGTGCAGCAGGTGCAGCTTCTGCAACAGGCTCGGCAGCGCTTGAACGCTCTGAGAGGTGAACAACAACGAGTGCTGCATCTGAGACGAGAGTTGTTCCGGCAGGAAGAACTACATCGCCAGCAGTCTTGCTTGTTCCAGCAGGCATGCCTGTGAGATCAAGGACCAAGAATGCAGGAATCGAAGTCGCTTCTGCTTCAATTTCGATGGTGTTGTTAACGTGCTCGAGGATGCCATCCTTGTCATAAGCACCGTCAGTGTGAACTGGAACTTCGACCTTAACCTTTTCGCCCTTACGAACGACGAGAAGATCGACATGCTCAAAGATTCCGGTGAGTGGGTTCTTTGAAACTGACTTAGGAAGAACGAGTTCGCTCTTTCCATCGAATGAGACGTTGAGAAGAACGTTTGATGCCTTGAGCGCATTACCGAGCTCACGGGCTGGAAGTGATACGTGCTGTGGCTCTGCATTGTGGCCATAGATCACTGCTGGAACGAGACCAGCTACGCGGTCGCGACGTGATGCGCCCTTACCGAAGTTGGTGCGCTTGCTTGCGTTGATTGAAATTTCAGCCACTTGAGTTGCTCCTTTAGTACGTATGAAATGCACGCCTCAGGAGAGCAACCCGTCGATTACGGATAATTACTATCCCTCGCCGTGACGAGCCTGAAGAGTATCTCAGCGGGTCGGGAAAGCCAAAATCAGGGCTTAGCTATGACCGTCGAAGAGGCTTGTGACTGAGCCATCCTCGAAGACTTCACGAATCGCACGGCCCAGGAGAGGGGCGATCGAGAGGACTGTGAGGCGATCAAAGCGAGACTCTTCTGGAATTGGCAGGGTATTGGTCACAACGACTTCACTGACCCGGCTCGCCTTGAGGCGCTCAATTGCAGGACCTGAAAGCACGGCGTGAGTTGCAGCGACGATTACTTCGGCCGCGCCCTCATCAAAGAGCGCATCGACGGCCTTAGTGATGGTGCCAGCGGTATCGATCATGTCATCGATCACGATACAAGTCTGACCCTTTACATCACCGACGACCTTGCCGGTTGTGGACTCATTCGGAATTCTTGGATCGCGCATCTTGTGAATAAAGGCGATCGGACAACCACCGAGGAGATCGGACCAACGTTCTGCGACGCGAACTCGACCAGAGTCTGGTGAGACGATCGTGAGGCGACTGCGGTCAACTTTGCGACCGACGTAATCTGTAAGAAGTGGGAGCGCGAAGAGATGATCTACTGGACCATCGAAGAAACCTTGGATCTGCGAGGTATGAAGATCGACCACCATCAAGCGATCTGCACCTGCAGTCTTAAAGAGATCGGCCATCAAGCGAGCCGAGATTGGCTCACGTCCGCGATGCTTCTTATCTTGACGGGCATATCCATAGAACGGAGCGACAACCGTGATGCGCTTAGCAGATGCGCGCTTGAGGGCATCGACCATAATCAACTGTTCCATGATCTGCTTATTAACTGGCGCAGCATGAGATTGAATCACGAATGCATCTGATCCACGGACGCTCTCTTCAAAGCGAACAAAGATCTCGCCATTGGCAAAGTCATAGGCAGATGTTGGAGTAATAGGAATGCCGAGTTCTAGTGCGACTTCATCCGCAAGTTCGGGATATCCGCGACCGGCGAAGATCCGTAGGCGCTTCTCAGATGTGAGACGAAGTTCGCTCATTCTTACTCCCTTTCGGTTGCGCCTGCGCGCTTAGCGGCTTCGGCAGAGGAACTGCCTGCTCTCTTGCGTAGTACCCACCCTAAGACATTGCGCTGCTTTGCGCGAGCAACTCCGATCGAGCCGGCCGGAACATCTTCAGTAATGACTGAGCCAGCGGCGGTATAGGCACCATCGCCGATCGTGACTGGTGCGACGAGCATTGTGTCGCTACCTACTCGGACATCATTTCCGACAACGGTCTGGTGCTTCTCGACCCCGTCATAATTTACAAAGATCGTTGCAGCTCCGATATTGGTTCCGCTACCGATCGTCGCATCCCCCACATAAGAGAGGTGTGGGACCTTTGAACCTTCACCCACACTCGAGTTCTTGATCTCGACATATGCGCCGGCTTTAGCTTTAGCGGCAAGTTTTGTTCCGGGGCGTAAGAAGGAATATGGGCCAACGTTCGCTTCGGCACCAATCTCTGACGATGAGCAGGTGGACTCAATGACCTGCGCTCCGGCTCCAACCTTCACATCTGAAAGAGTTGTACGAGGTCCGATCACCGCTCCACTCTCAACTGAGGTTGAACCGGTTAGGACCGACCCTGGGTAGATAGTGACGTCGTTTGCAATCTTTACATCAACATCGATCCACGTAGTTGTTGGGTCGATGATGGTCACACCTGACTTCATCACCAGATCGTTGATGCGATCGCGCATGATGGCAACGCATTCGGCAAGTTGTGAGCGATCATTAATTCCAAGTGTTTCGGTGTAATCATTCGAGCGGATAGCGAGCGCAACTTTGCCAGCCTCCTTGATAAGCGCAATCACATCAGTGAGGTAGAGCTCGCCCTGCGAATTATCTTTTGAGAGTTTCGCTGCCGCTTCACGAAGTGCGCCATTGTCGAAGAGATAGACACCGGTGTTGATCTCGGTGATCGCTTGAACCTCTTCATCAGCATCGCGCTCTTCAACGATAGCTGCGATCCCACCTTCATCATCACGAACGATGCGGCCATAGCCAAATGGATCTGGGAGGTCAGCTGTGAGGACCGAAGCGGCGCTCTCATTTGCATAATGAACGGCGAGAAATTCTTGGAGAGTTGTTGATGTGAGCAAAGGCGTATCGCCTGCGAGGACCAGAACACTTCCGGTCGTTGTAGCGCCAACGAGCGCAAGCTGTACTGCGTGGCCAGTTCCGTTTCGCTCGGCTTGGAAGACGGTAACTGCATCTGGGGAGATCTCCGCAAGATGTCCTTGGACTGACTCTTTATGAGCACCAATGACGACTCTGAGCTCTTTTGCGCCGAGCGGGCGGACTGCCTCCAGGACATGACCGAGAATCGAGCGGCCTGCGATTGGGTGGAGCACCTTTGAGATCGAGGATTTCATCCGAGTGCCTTCCCCGGCGGCGAGCACGATCACAACATCTGGGTTGTTCACGGCCCTCCTATCTCTGCATGCTCAGCTGTCGAGAGTGGATATCACGAGTAGATCTAGGGGAAGTCTATTACTGCGGATTGGCTCCGCCACCAGGTATCGATCCTGGACCCTGGGCTTCAAAGGCCCATGTGCTAGCCACTACACAATGGCGGAACCTGAATTCTCCCTTATATGCGGCCATAACGCCAAAACTGGCAGGGCCAATAACGAACTAAAAGCTGCTGATTCGACGGGCCCCATGAGTCGGCCCGCTCGCTCGTGCAACCCCGCCAACGACGCCACTAGAACTCAGCGCTACTGTGAGATCGAGGGCTCGTTCTTCATCCTCAACCAAAAAGGCAACAGTGGGGCCTGAGCCAGAGACGATGCATCCCAGTGCGCCATATTCCTGACCAACATCAAGTACCAATCGGAGTGCAGGTCGGAGCGAGCATGCTGCACTTTGAAGGTCATTGCTCAGCGCCTTGCCTAACTCTTTGGCATCTCCAGCTCTAAGTGCCTGCAGGAGTGAGTCATTCGCGGTCGGACGTGAGATAGCAAGGCCTTCACGTAACCGATCGCATTCGGCATAGACCGATGGCGTCGAAAGACCAGAGTTAGCGAGTGCTAAGACCCATTGATAACTTCCTTGCGCGAGCACTGGAGTGAGTTGATCGCCACGACCACGGCCAATGGCGGTCCCGCCGGCGATTCCAAAAGGAACATCACTTCCGAGTTCAGACCCGATGCGCTGCATCTCATCTCGAGAGAGACCTAATTCGCAGAGTGCATCAATGCCAACAATGACTCCTGCGGCATCAGCGCTGCCGCCAGCCATTCCACCAGCAACTGGAATTTCTTTTGCAAGATGAATATCAAGATCGCTATCGAGTTGATACCTACTCACCATTAATTGCGCGGCCTTATAAGCCAAGTTTGTCTGATCAAGTGGGACGCCTGCGGCAGTCGATCCCGAAGCGCTCAAAGCGATTCCACTACCTTCAACGCCGAACTTCACTGTCACATCATCATAAAGTGAGATCGCCTGAAAAACTGTAACGAGTTCGTGATAGCCATCGTCATCGAGCGGCCCAACAGATAACCCGAGGTTGACCTTGGCAGGCACTCGGATCACTACACCGCTGAGATTCATAACCGTTAGCCTATAGTGAAAGCGCGTGCGCGATCTTGATGAAGTCAGGGAGCAAGAGAGCTTCGCCTCTAACTGTTGGGTCTACTCCAGCCGCAAGGATCGCATCTGATGCTGCAGCGCTGCCGCCGAAGAGCTCGGAGAGGGCGCCACGTAACATCTTCCGGCGCTGAGCAAAGGCGGCGTCGATTACTGCAAATGTCTTTAATCGGAGGGCCTCATCCCCCGCTGCCTGATGTCGTACAAAGCGAACGAGCGAAGAATCAACGTTAGGTACTGGCCAGAAGATTGACCGCCCCACCGTTCCGGCAGGTGACATATCGGCCCACCAGGTTGCCTTCACAGATGGCGAACCATAATTCTTGCTGCCAGGTTGTGCGACTAGTCGATCCGCGACTTCGCTCTGAACCATGACAACGCCAGATCGCAGAGTTGGGAACTTCTCCATAAATCGAAGGAGTACTGGGACAGAGATATTGTAAGGAAGATTTGCGACAAGCACGGTAGGTGCTAACGGGAGTGATTCCACCACCATCGCATCTTGCGTAACAACGGTTAAACGATCGCCGTCGAATTCATGGCGAGCGACGGTATGCGGCAACTCCGCTGAAAGTCGTTCATCAATTTCAACAACGACAACCTCCTTTGCCACTTCAAGAAGTGCAAGGGTCAGTGATCCAAGACCGGGTCCAATTTCAAGTGCAACATCGCCTTCATGCACATCAGCGCTCTTCACAATTCGACGGCAGGTATTCGCATCCACAACAAAGTTCTGACCGAGCTTCTTCGTTGGGTTCACTCCGATGCGAGCAGCGATCTCGCGTATTTCGGCTGCGCCGAGTAGGCCTGACATTAGGCGAACGACCCAAAGAGTCGCTCAGCATTTGCACTGATGCCATCGCAGAGCTCATCGAGATCTTGATCACGTTCATCGGCGATGAGGCGCAAGATCGATGGAATTTGGGCTGGGGTGTTCATCAATCCTCTATGCGGCGTTGGGGTTAAGAATGGTGAATCAGTTTCAACAAGCAATTGATCGAGTGGTACAAGTTTTACCGCCTCCCGAAGTGCTGGCGCATTCTTAAAGGTCACCGTACCTGCGAAGGAGAGGATGTAACCCTTCTCAATACACTCACGAGCCATCTCGGCATCGCCTGAATAACAGTGAAAAATAGTGATCTCAGGGGCGCCCTCTTCGGTCAAAGTATCTAAGACCGCCCGGTGCGCATCCCGATCGTGAATGATCAGTGCCTTATTTACGCGCTTGGCTAATGCAATATGGCGACGGAATGAATACTTCTGGCGCTCTTGCAGTTCGGGAGCAGTTCGGAAGAAGTCCAAACCAGTCTCCCCGATTCCACGAACACGTGGGTCAAGAGCCAACTCTTCGATTCGAGCTAAGTGAGCTTCAAGATCGTCAACAACGGGTGCTTCATTGGGATGTAATGCGACTGCAGCAAGAACTCGGCCAGGAAAGGCATGAGCCATGCGAACGCCCCAGGCAGATTGATCAGCCGAGTACCCGACTTGTACAACTCGATCGATTCCGACACTTGCTGCTTGATCTAATACTTCTTTGACAAGCGGGGAATCCGGTTCTGATTCCGTAACGAGTTCGATATGCGCATGGACGTCAACGCACGGGCGATTGAGTCTCTCTGGAAGTGGAGCGGGTTGGCGTTCCTTATCTAACCCAAAACGATCAGCCATGAGTTGTGCCTTACTTGGCAGCAGGCTCTTCAAGACGTGGGAAGAGGACAGCGCCCTTTGTGACGCGAGTACCTGGCTTGATCTGACCCCATTGCGCAACCTTGGAGATCTGCTCCCCTGCAATATCTGAACTCATACCGAGTGAGCTCCAGAGAGTTTCGCAGGTTGCAGGCATTACAGGATGTAAGAGAACAGCGAGAGCGCGGATAGATTCAGCGGTGTTATAGAGAATTTCGTTGAGTTCGGCGGTTCGACTCTCGTCCTTCGCGACGATCCATGGTTCGCGTTCGGTGACATAGCCATTGACGCGCTTACAGAACTCCATAATCGTATTGATTCCGCCTTGGAAATCGAGCGCAACCATTGCCGCATCTGCCTTCGCGACAGTCTCAGCCAGGGCTGCTTCCAGACCCGCATCGCGGGCGACTGCAGGAATAGCGCCTTCGCAGTACTTCTCAATCATCGCAATAAGGCGTGAAGCGAGGTTTCCAAAGTCATTTGCGAGCTCGCTGGTATATCGGGCTCCCATATCCTCCCAAGAGAATGATCCATCGGATCCAAATGGGATCGCACGTAAGAAGTAATAGCGGAAGGCATCGACACCAAAGTGATCGGTGATATCAGAAGGTGCGATACCAGTGAGCTTGGACTTAGACATCTTCTCACCACCTACGAGCAACCAGCCATGGGCGAAGACCTTCTTCGGTAGTGGCAAACCTGCAGCCATCAACATCGCCGGCCAGATGACCGCGTGGAAGCGGAGAATATCTTTTCCAACGAGATGAACATCAGCTGGCCAGGTCTGCGCAAATTTCGCAGCGCCTTCGCTTCCTGCCTCATCGCCCAATCCAACAGCGGTGGCGTAATTCAATAACGCATCAAACCAGACATAAATAACTTGCTTGGTATCCCACGGAACTGGAATTCCCCAGTCAAAAGTTGAACGCGATATTGAAAGATCTTGGACTTCACCCTCTAAGAAAGCAACCACTTCGTTACGAGCTGACGTTGGTTCACATGCTGAAGGATTTGTCTTGTAATGCTCGAGTAACTGAGGAACAAACGCTGAAAGTCTAAAGAACCAATTCTCTTCGCTCAGAATTTCACAAGGCTTTGAGTGGATCGGGCAGAGTCCGCCATCGAGTAAATCACCGGGCAACTTAAACTCTTCACAGCCAATGCAATATGGTCCTTCATACTTACCAGAGTAAATATGGCCTTGATCTTTTAGACCAGAGAGGAAACGTTGGACGCGCTCCATGTGGCGTGGCTCGGTTGTACGAATGAAATCATCATTGGCGATGTTGAGCGCTTTCCATACTGGCTTCCATGAATCTTCTACGAGGCGATCGCACCAATCCTGTGGGGCAACGCCATTCTTCTCGGCGGTATTGAGTACCTTCTGGCCGTGCTCATCAGTTCCTGTTAGGAAGAAGACTGACTCTCCGCGTTGGCGATGCCAGCGAGTGAGTACATCACCAGCGACCGTTGTATAGGCATGGCCAATATGCGGCGCATCATTTACATAGTAAATAGGCGTCGACAGATAGAAGGATTTCTCGCTCACTCCCCCATCCTACCTGCGCCCTTGTAGGCAACCATCACATCAAAGACCTCTCGCTTCGCCAGTCCAGTCGCCTTTGCGACTTCGGCGATCGCCTCTTTCCGGCTCTCTCCTTGACTCTCGCGAGCTAAGACGAGTTCGATGAGATCTTCTGGGGTGTGCGTACGAAGGGCCGGATCAAAGCCAGCAATCACCAAGGTAATCTCGCCTAAAATCTCGCGGCTGCGTGCCCATTGAAGTAATTCGCTCAGTGCTCCGCGAATCGTCTCTTCATACGTCTTGGTCATCTCGCGACAGATTGATGCCTGTCGATCTGGGCCAAGGACTGCGATCGCATCGACTAAAGATTCTTCTAACCGGTGAGGCGCTTCAAAGAAGATCATCGTTCGCTCTTCTTCGCGCAACTTTTCAATGGCAGTGATTCGCGCCCTAGAAGTTCGAGGAAGGAATCCTTCAAAACAGAATCGATCTGTTGGAAGGCCCGAGTAGAGCAGCGCTGTTGTCACCGCACTTGGTCCTGGGAGTACTCGAACTTGGATATTGCGAGCAATCGCTTCTCGTGTCAGTCGATAACCCGGATCACTAATTCCTGGCATACCGGCATCGGTCACGACAAGTAAATCTTTGCCACTAGCGAGAATCTCAAGACATGGTTCGAGGCGCTCATTCTCATTACCTTCAAAGAAGGAGAAGAGTTTTCCGTGATAGGTGAGGTTGAGCTCGGCACAGAGTCGACCAAAACGCCTGGAATCTTCGGCGGCGATGAAATCAGCATCTGTAATCGCTTGCTTCAAACGATCAGAGGCATCCCCAGGGTTGCCGAGTGGGATCGCTGCGAGGATCAACATGCGCCTATCCTCTCAGTTATTCCGTGTTTTTCGCTCAACCCTTACTCTGTACCTATGAAGCAGGTTGTTATAGGGTTCATTCAAAAGTTTGCTGACCCCATCTATGCCACCTCCTTCGCTCTTATTGGTTTGGCACTTCGGTTGTGGCATCTGAGTCAGCCCAAAGGCTTCATCTTTGATGAGGTCTACTATGCACAAAATGCCCACTCTCTTGCCCAGCACGGCGTCGAGTTAACCTCGAAGGGACTCGCAGATTTCATCGTCCATCCACCAGTTGGAAAGTGGATTATCGCCCTCGGCATAAAGGCCTTTGGCTTCAACGAATTCGGATGGCGAGTGAGTTCGGCCATCGTCGGATCTCTCTCAATCGCCTTGATCTACTTCGTCGCAAAGAAGCTCTTCGCCAATCCCTTGATCAGCTCGTCAGCGGCGATCCTCACCTTATCTGACGGTTTGCACCTGGTTCATTCGCGCACGGCACTGCTCGATATCTTCTTGATGTTCTTCACCCTGCTCGCATTCTTCTTCCTATTGCATTCTCGTCATTGGCTAGCGGGTGTCTCTCTAGGTCTTGCTGCTGGCGTTAAGTGGAGTGGTCTCTACTATTTTATTGCTTACTTCGCTTTTATTCTCTACGCAGATTTCCGTCAGTATCAAGCGATGGAAGAGGCTCACCCACTGCAACGAACTCTCCGAGATAAATTACTGAAGCGAGCGACTCAATATGGAATCTTGCCTCTCTTTACATATCTCTTGACGTGGAGTGGTTGGTTCCTCAACACCAGCGGCTGGGATCGCACCTGGTCAAAAAATATTTTCAGGAACTTCTGGCACTATCAATCTGAAATATTGAATTTCCATAAGGGTCTGGTCGATAAGCATTCATACTCAGCCAACCCGTGGAGCTGGTTGTTGATGGGTCGACCAACGTCGTTCTTCTACGCCACCCCTAAGGGTTGTGGGAGTTCGAGTTGTTCACAAGAGATCCTTGGACTTGGGACGCCATTTTTATGGTGGAGCGGCATCATCGCAATCGCGGTGACCTTTGGATATTGGATTGCACGTCGCGAATGGCAGAGTGGCCTACTACTTCTCAGCCTTGCCGCCGGCTACCTGCCATGGTTCCTCTTTCAGAAGCGGACGATGTTCTCGTTCTATGCCATCGCATTTGAGCCATTCCTCATTTTGATCATCTGTTACGTCATTGCCAAGTTCTTAGAAGATGAAGCCACTCGCCGCAGCAGAACGCGATTGGTATACGGGTATCTCGCCTTAATAGTGCTCTGCTTTATCTATTTCTCACCGTTGTATCTTGGATCGGTGATTACATATTCCCATTGGCATTCATTGATGTGGTTGCCATCCTGGATCTAATCCACTGATAGCTAGAAGTGCAGTAAGGGCTTAGATCGCCTCAGAGTCGAGATTGTGTGGCTGCGCTGCCTCTTCAAGGAGAGTCTGTTCAAAGAGTTCTTCGCGTTGTGGAACTTGCAACTGATTGAGCAATTCTTGTTCGGCGGTCCACTGTCCAGGAACGGTCAGATCGATGACGCGCTTTGGAGTGATCGCCTTCGGAGCAGTCGCATACGTTGGCTTTGGCAAGGTGATTGGGCTCCAGCTAGCCTCACTCTTTGGAATTACAACGACGCCAGCAGGATCTTCACGTTCTTCAAGTGGGATCCAATGATCAGTTGTGCGCTCTTGCGCACTGAGTGAAATGCGAACAGAAGGATCGAGTTTGATCTCGGCAGTCATAATCTTCTCAAGAGTCGAGAGGCGACGCGCCTTCAACTGCGCTGTGACAAGTTGTTTGCGTACCGCGATGACATAGATGGCAAAGCCAGAGAATGGAATCGCGAGTATCGTCCATGACAACATTCCAACAATTGCGCCAAAGAAACTTGCAACTGTTAGAAATGTGAGAAATGTAAAGATTGTGCGGCGTTGCGCAAGAAGTTTGCGCTTCTGAGATGGGTCCATAAATTCTGGTGAGAAGGTACTTGATCCGCTTCCTTCAGAGAGTGAACGGATTGCGCTCTTATATCGATCGCCGGCTTTTGGTGAGGATTCTTCGTGGCGATGGAGCCAACGTGGAAGAAAATACGCGCCCCACATCACCAAGATGATGAGGTAGATAATGCTGGACGCCATGGAATGAAATCGTAATTGGCTAGGCGGGCTTTAGGGTGGATTTGGGGCAGTTGTGACGATGTGTCCCAAATAAATATTTTTGAGATTTTTAGCGAATCTCAGGGTTCTCTTTGACGAAAATCAGGTGGTCGCGCCAATCGCCATCGATATGAAGATATCGATTTCGAATCCCCTCGAAGGTATATCCGGCTTTCTCGGCCACTCGCTTTGAGGCGCTATTTTCAGGGCGCATTGTGATCTCAATGCGATGGAGTGAAAGCTCCTGAAACCCGTATTCTGTAAGGGCTACAACAGCTGCGGTTGTAAATCCTTTGTTGGCGACTCTGCTATCTATCCAGTACCCGATATAACCGCCGCGGTGGGCCCCAAAGACGATTCCACCCAGGGTGATTTGGCCGACAAAACGAGGCTTCCCCCCATCATTGATCCAGATTCCCAAGGAGAGGGTTCGAAGGGTTCGGGCATCTCTACGTCCCTGTCGGACCATCGCCCAGAAGGTCGGTAGCGGGTTCTGGTCATCGATGGCAGGCCTGGTCGCCTCCCATGGAGTGAGCCACTCTCGATTGAATCGACGAACTTCCTCCCATGCCTTGCGATCGCGATATCGAAGCGGCCGGAGAGTGATCTCGCCAACTTCGCTCTTTGCGCGAATCACTGGAGACATTATTGATTGCGCTCGAGAACCATGACATCAACAAGGTCGCCAGCCGCAGCCCCCGAGCTATCAGCCGGAATCGCGATGAGTCCTTGGGCATCCGAGAGCGTCGAGAGGAGATCCTGCTCGGGCAGTGCCGTGACCTTCAGATGATCATCCGAAATCAGTGCAGCACGAATCAGTGAGGTCAGACCGACTTTAGATTCCACTGCATGAGTCAACTCGGCCTTCACAATCGAACGGTGAATATTTGCAGCACCAAGCATGGTGCGAATCATCGGGCGAACAAAGATCTCGGCCGAGAGATAGGCGGCGATTGGGTCACCAGGAAGAGTGATGACTGGAGTCTTATCGGGGCCGATAGTTCCAAAGTTGTGCCGACCGCCATCGGCAAGTCGTGGGACTAACGTTTCAATCTCGCCTAGTTCACTCAAAGTCGAAGTAATGAGGTCAAAAGATTCATCATGACTCTCACCGCTAATGACGATGAGATCTGCTCGAACTAATTGATCTTCAATAATTAAGCGGAGTTGTTCAGAATTCTCAGCGATCATATGGACGCGGTAGCCGATCGCACCGGCCTCTTTCACTGAGGTGGTCAACATCCACGAATTGGTCTCGTACTCATCATCTTGGTCACGAAGGCTCTGACCGGGCTCCACGAGATCATCTCCGGCAGAGATAACAACGACTCGAGGGTGTGGTCGGGTTGGAAGGCGGTTGAGGCCAATAGATGCGGCGAGTCCGATCTGTGTTGAACGGATCCGAGAGCCCGCGCGCAGAACGAGTCGTTCGCCGGCAAAGATATCTTCGGCCAAGGTGGCGCCATGCGCATCTAAGAGCGGCATATCAAAAGCTGCTAGCGGGGTCGCGATAGAGAGCAGCGCGGCTGCAAAATCATTGACTGCAATCTCACGATCCATGGTTCTACCCTACTTTGCATGGGCTGCCTACTAAGGTATTGCCATGCGAAGGTCGGATGCGAGCGAGTCAGATAAGTCACGTTTGCGGCGTGACTACCGCAACCAACGACGCGAGCGATTTATTCAGGAGTCATGGCTTCATATTCTTGATGCCACCGAGTTCTCCTCCGTTGCTCGAGTGGCCAGTTATATCTCCTATGGCGAGGAGCCATCCACAACCGATATCAATGTAGAGCTCTTACGACGTGGAATCACACTTCTACTGCCAAGGCTCTTGCCTGATAACGATCTCGAGTGGGTCGAGTGGAATGGTGATGAGAATGCTCTTGTCACCAACGGAAAAGTTCTAGAGCCTCATGGCTTTGCGGTAAGAGATCTTGATGCCATTGACGTTGTCATCGTCCCGGCACTCCACATCGATCGATCTGGAAATCGACTCGGCCAAGGTGGTGGTTCGTATGATCGAGCCCTCGCACGGCTTGAAGCCTGGAAGATCGCGTTAGTGCATCACGGTGAGATCACAAATGAACCGATTCCAGTAGAACCACATGATCAGCGGGTCAACGCAGCAGCAACTCCAGATTTAATCGTGAGGTTCGCGGCTATTTAATTCGCGCAGATACTTGTTATATCGAGCGAGTTCATCATCCTCACCCATCGCTTCAGCACGATCGGCAGCGCGGTCAATTCGCTTACTTTCTCGTTTATCGTCGCGAACCCACTGTAAGAACGTTGCGATCAGCGCAAGAAGGATTGGGATCTCACCCATAGCCCAACCAACGGCGCCACCTGCATGTTGGTCCGCTAATAAATTCAAGTTCCACGGTCTATGCAAGAGTGCGAAATAACCCCCATCGACCAATGACGAAGTCGAGAGCAAGGTGATCGAGAAGAAGGCGTGGATACTCATCGCCGCAAAGAGAACAATGATGCGCACAATATGGGGAATCTTTCGCGGATTGGGATCAATCCCAACAATGACGTAGAAGAAGAGGTAGCCCGCAAGCAGGAAGTGAAGATCCATAAAGAGATGGCCACTATGGCTTCGCATCAGGGATCCATATGCCGGAGTGAGGTAGAGGCCGAAGAGCGAGCCATCGAAGATCGCCAGCGCAGTAACTGGGTTGGTGATGATGGTCGAGTAACGAGAATGGATGATGGTGATGAGCGACCCGCGTATTCCACGTTCACTCTCAGTGCGACCCGCAGGAAGAGTGCGCAATGCAAGGGTTATAGGGGCACTGAGCACAAATCCAATCGGAGCAACCATTCCTAGGGCCATGTGAGCAATCATGTGATACGAGAAGGCAAAGTGAGCATAGACCCCAAGTCCACCAGATGTCGCAAAGTCAGCGACGGAGACAGCAAGTGCAAAGGCGACGGTACGACCGACCGGCCACTTATCTCCACGACGAGTGAGGACCACAACACCCCGAATGTAGAGGGCTGTTGCAAGAAGAAGGATTCCTAGGAATGTTCCGTCTGGCACGTAAGCAGTTAGAACTCGCCAGAGCGTTGGTTGTACTGGCATGGCGATACCGGTGAGATTAATAACTGGATCTGGTACGGCATTTGCTGCGGCGATGGAAACTGGCGGTTGGGTTGTCGATAACCATGCACCAATTGCCACAGTGATCACCATGACGAGTGCTTCATTAGTAAGTAATGCAAAGGTCTTCACCGAGCCATCAGGCTTCACCAAGTTCTTCCGATGTGCTGCGCCGAAGCCAATCAAAATCACCATTAAGAGAATCTTGATACCTATCAGCAAGCCATAAAGAGTTGCCCAGCCAGCAAGAAAGTTCAGCCGGGTCCAGGCATTCACGACTCCGCTTATAGCCACAATGACTGCGGCCCACAGAGCGATCGCACTAAAACGTGAGATCGAGGCAGCTCGTTCGGCCGGAGAAATCACGACCAATCCAATGACTCCCCCAACCCAGATTGATATGAAGAGAACGTGAAAGAGCAATGAACCTATTGCCATTCCATGGTTTCCGGCGCTGCTGGCATGACTCTGAAAAACTGGGACTATCAATCCAATAATAGAGAAGAGCCCAGCCCAGTACACCCCGCCCACTTTTCTGGCCCATTGAAGAAATGCCAGAACTGCGAGAGAGCAGATTCCCTGAATAAGAAAGTCACGGCCCACTGCTGTTTGGCTTAGAAATGAGCGGAGCGTTGTTGCATCGAAGGCATCGAGGAGAGTGCCACCTAGTAAATTTGCGAGTTCTGCGAATGTTCCACCGACGATAGTTACCAGCGTTACAAAAGTGGCGAGGTGAGCTAACTTCTTTACGCGAATACCTTCAGCCGTTAACACTCCACGCTCTTCACGGATGAAGAATGCAGCAGCAAAGATCAAGCCAAATGCCGTGAGGGCGGAGATAAAGTAGACTGCTTTAGTGATCGCCAATACCGAGGTCACAACAGCATTGCTGGAGAAGGTGTGTACTTCTAAAAGAAAGTGCACTGATTACTGCCTATCTTCCTTATCCGTTTTTGGCTTTCTCGCAGCCGCCTTTGAACGAGACTTTCGCTTATTCACTTTACGTTCGCGAAGAAGCAGGCGCGCGTACCACAGCAAGAAGAGACCAACTAAGAGAGCGAAGAGCATCAGGATGATGACAAAAATATCTGCCGTATGTGTTCCCTTGCTTGCAGGGACTACCGTAACGCTCTGGGTCGGTGTTGGTGTCGCTGATGCAACTGCCGCAGGCGCATTAAAGAGGAATGTGTATGACCCTGTAAGCGGGGCATCAGTTGCTGAGACGAGTGAGTAGGTCACTGTGTAGACACCAGCAGCGATGAGGGGTTTCAAGCCGATCACGGCAGTCGTATCAGTGATCGTCACCGAACCATCATCGACTTGAAGTCCGGTTGGATCGGTAACCGAGATCGTCGAACCCTGATCAGCCAGGGTGGTGGTGCCTGTAACCGATACTGCATTTGGAGCGACGCCCAGTACTGCGCCAGCTGCAGGGCTTGAAGTAGTCAAAGTATTAGCGAGGGCGTGGGTTGGGGCCATGAGTAAGGTGGCTAGGAGGAGCGCCACTGTGCTCGAAACTCTGGCCTTGTGTCGGGTTACGATCATGGCAACTCCCTCTCCCTGCGATCGATTAGAAGTAATTCTCTCACCACTTTAGACTCTGGGTATGCCTACATACGAATATGCCTGCGTCGCCTGTGGCCACGCCTTCGAGGTAGTCCAATCCTTCACTGATGAGGCTATCTCAATCTGCCCGCAGTGCAAGGGTGAGGTCCGCAAGGTCTATAACAACGTTGGAGTCGTCTTCAAGGGCTCGGGCTTCTACAAGACTGATTCTCGTGCCAATGCGCCGACTGCTACTCCAAGTAGCCCGCCGCAATCTGCGACTAAGCCAATAACAGATTAACCGTGGTGTGGCGGCTTATCGCCACGGATTTCGGCATCACGGGCGTTCTCAGCTGCGATCTCTGATGGATCTTTAATCTCATCATCGCCAGTTCGGTCAGGAATTATATTGCCCAAGTCACACCTGTTCTTAAGTCACTTTCTATTAAGACCCATCCTATATCCTCGGGCCATCCCCACTAAGTGCACGAAAGAGAAGAGTTCTGATGTTTGAGAAAATTGGTCATTTGGTAGTGAAGCGCCGTAAGTCAGTATTAGCGCTCTTCATCGTTGCACTCATAGCCTTTGGGGCCATGGCTGGCCTTGCGGTGCCTCGCCTCTCAGGTGGTGGGTACACCAACCCAAATAGCGATTCTGCGAAAGCTACCGAGTACCTGACATCAACCTTCCATGTTCAAGATCCTGCTCTCGTCCTTGAAGTGAAATCAACATCTCTCATTACCGATCCATCTGTTGCCGCCTCCGCTGCTGCTCTAGAAAAGTCAGTTGCCGCCGAGAAAGGCGTTGCTAAGACGCTCTCCTATTGGAGTGCTGGTGGCGCACCTTCGCTTGCGAGCAAAGATCAGCATGCAGCATTTCTCTTCATCTACTCCATCGAGACCGACCTTTATAAGACTGCAGACCTCGGAAAGTTAGTCGCGGCCAAGTACGACGGCACCTTCCAAGGACTACGTGTCTACGTCAATGGCATCGCCGCTATCAACTCAGCCTTAAATGAGAAGATCACCAAGGATCTCGCTGTTGCCGAGGGAATCTCCGTTCCGCTGATCTTCCTCCTTCTCCTCTTTGTATTCGGCGCCTTCATCGCAAGTGCCACTCCGCTCATCGTGGGAGTCGGTGCGATTATTGGATCCCTTGGCCTCATCTATCTCATCTCACTTGCGACCGGGGTTAGCATCTTTGCCCTCAACCTCATCACCGGCATGGGCCTCGGCTTGGGCATCGACTACGCGCTCTTAATGGTGAACCGCTTCCGAGAAGAACTTCATGCTGGCAAGGAGATTGAAGAGGCAATCGTCAACACGGTAAAGACTGCCGGTAAGACCGTCTTCTACTCAGGTCTTACTGTCTTCATCACCCTCGCTTCACTCACCTTCTTCCCCATGATGTTCCTCAAATCATTTGGATATGCTGGTATGAGCGTTGTTGCAATGGCGGTCCTCGTCGCGCTTCTTCCATTCCCAGCAATTCTCGCCATGATCGGTACGGGCATCGATAAGTTCGTTGTTCGAAAGAGCGCCGTTACACCAAAGGCAGATGGCCGCTGGGCACAGACCGCTCGCTTTGTGATGCGCCGACCTGTCGCCGTCGTCGTGCTATCCCTCATCGCTCTGACAGCGATCGCTGCACCTGTTCGCAATATTGTCTTCTCGCAAGCAGGCGCTCAAGTGATGCCAGCATCTTCTCCGATTGCGATTGCTGATCGGACGGTTACTCACGACTTCCCTGGCCAAGAGGGCAACCCGATTCAAATTGTGATTCCAAACGGTGCATTACATGAAGCTGATCTGACTTCCTATAAGGCGAAGATCGCGGAAGTAAAAGGCATCGTCCGTGTTGGTGCTGATCAAGTTACGGGAGGCTCGGTCTACTTCTCCGCGATTCACTCTATGGCACCTCGCACTAATGAAGCCCAAACGCTGATCAATGCCATTCGAGCTATTCCTGCTCCTCCCGGAACATTGGTTGGCGGTTCTGCTGCCGATTATGCAGATACCCAAAATGGTATTGCTAAGACTCTGCCCTGGGCATTTGGATGGATCGCAATTGGCGTTCTAATCTTGCTCTTCCTCTTTACCGGATCAGTCATCTTGCCGATCAAAGCCGTGATCCTCAACGTCATCTCACTCGTTGCGATGATGGGAGCTTTAACATGGATCTTCATAGATGGTCATCTGGGCTGGCTCGTTGGAAAATTCACCAACACACATTCACTCGATACCTCGATGGTCATCTTGATCTCCGTGGTTACCTTCGCACTCTCGATGGATTATGAAGTCTTCCTACTCTCGCGCATCAAGGAAGAACACGAATCTGGAATGGCGAATGAAGATGCTGTTGCGACCGGACTCCAACGTTCGGCTCGAATCATCACCGCCGCAGCCTTCCTCCTTGCGATCGCCTTCGCGGCCTTCATCACAAGTGGCGTTTCCAACATTAAGACCCTCGGATTCGGAGTCGCCTTCGCAGTCTTGCTCGATGCTTCGGTAGTTCGCGGCCTGCTGGTGCCAGCACTTATGCGCCTCTTTGGAGAACGCAACTGGTGGGCACCTGTTTGGATGAAGCGCTTCACGATTTCACACTAAGCACTTCCTCGCTTTACCCTTAGGGCATGGATCTCATCGTGACTCTGCAGTGCCAGGACCAGCCCGGCATCGTTCACTCGATGACTTCGGCAGTCTTGGCCTGCAAGGGCAACATCATCGAGAATCAACAGTTCACTGATGCCACGACAAATACCTTTGTTATGCGCACTCGGATCGAGACCGAAGAAGGTCTAGATTCGGCTCGGGCGGCCATCACCGAAGGCCTCAAGCACCTCTCTCCGCACTTGACCTTCCGTCCAACTCAAGAGCGCAAGCGCACCTTGATCATGGTGACGACTGAAAGCCATTGCCTTCGCGACTTGCTCTATCTACAAGAGCTCAACGAGATGCCAATTGAAATTGCTGCAGTTGTCTCGAACCACGAAGTTCTCAGATCTCTGGTCGAGTCACACGGCCTCACCTTTATCCACCTGCCAATTGATTCAATGGGCAAGGAGATCGCAGAAGCGAAAGTTCTTGAACTCGTCGAAAAAGAGAAGATCGAGCTCGTTGTCCTTGCCCGTTATATGCAGATCCTCAGCGAGAAGTTCTGCAAGGTTCTCGATGGCAAGATCATCAACATCCACCATTCATTCCTACCTGGATTTAAAGGCGCAAAGCCTTATCACCAGGCCCATGAGCGCGGCGTAAAGATCATTGGCGCAACCTCCCACTTCGTCACTCCACACCTCGACGAAGGCCCGATCATCAGCCAAGACGTTGCACATGTAACGCACTCTGCCTCGCCCGAAGATTTGATTGCCATCGGCCGCGATATCGAACGCCGCGTGCTCTCTCAGGCGGTCAAACTCTTCGCGCAAGACCGAATCTTTATCGTGGGATCCCGGACGGTCGTCTTTCAGTAATAAATTTCTTTAACCCACACTCCATGGGCGAAGCGTTGGATACTTTGCCGAGCGCCCATCACCGGAAGATCGACCACGTACTCTGCGCCAGATCCATGGCAAGACGAAGATAAAGATCCAATGGATATTTTCGAATAGCTTGCGAGCACGACTCTTCTTCTTTGCCGGTGGTAATGGAATTCGCCATGAAGCATCAAAGGGATACCCCAACATTTCCAACACTGCTTGCGCTAACCGCCAATGTCCTTCGGCGTTGAGATGGAGTCGATCAACAGCCAGGAATCTGCGATCTGAGAGCCACGGTGATTCTTGCGCTTCGGCCAGAATTGCACCGAATTCTTGAGCGACTGCACGTACGGTCTTATTAAAGGCCGTGAAGCGTTCAACCCAGAGGTCGGCTGTCTTGCCCTTGCCATCTACTGTTTCGATAACTGTAAAGACGACGACAGTTGCACCTGTTGCTGCGAGAGCTTTCACTGCTTCTCTATATTCTTTAAAGGCTACATCTGATTGGTATTTTGGACGCAGTACATCATTTGCTCCGGCGTGAAATGTAACCAGTGTTTCTCTTCCTGAAATCATTGGGATTGCCGCTGGAATTTGGTCTGTAATCACTTGATGGAGAAGCTTGCCCCGAATAGCGAGATTCGCATATTCAAACCCGTCTTGCCCGCTTTGATTGGCGGCCAATACATCTGCAACGCGATCAGCCCAACCGCGATATTCCCCATTAACGAGGTCATCACACATTCCTTCGGTAAAGGAATCTCCGATGGCGATGTAGCGGCGATAATTCACGCTTCTATTCTGCTGTGCTCTCGGCCAACCTGCAAAGAGGAATCGCG